>CAKKQL010000171.1 GCA_919902095.1 Acidiferrobacterales bacterium | reverse complement strand
AGATGACGCTCGAATGGTCCGACGAAGCGGTCGCGGGCGCGCACCGCTTCCTCAAGCGCCTGTGGAAGATGGTCGCCGAGCATACCGCGGCCGGATTGCCGGCCAGACGTGATTTCGGCGAGTTGTCGCCCGCGCTTCAGGAACTGCGCCGGCTGACCCATCAGACGCTGCAGAAGGTCACCGACGACCTCGGCCGGCGCCGTACCTTTAATACTGCCATCGCGGCCGTGATGGAGTTGATGAATGCGCTCGGAAAATCCAACGACGGCACGGAACCGGGCCGGAGGGTGCGGCACGAAGCGCTCGAAACCGTCGTGCTGGTGCTGGCTCCCATCGTGCCGCACATATCCCATGCGCTGTGGCAGGCGCTGGGCCACCCGCAGGCGGTGATCGATGCGCGCTGGCCGCAGGTGGATGCGGGCGCCCTGAAACAGGACAGCCTCGAGGTCGTGGTGCAGGTCAACGGCAAGCTGCGGGCCCGCGTGTCGGTGCCGGTGCAGGCGTCCGAGGACCGGGTGCGCGAAATCGCGCTCGCCGACGAGGCCGTGGCGCGCCATGTCGTCGGCAAGCTGGTGAAGAAAGTGATCGTGGTTCAGGGTAAACTCGTCAATATTGTGGTAACGGAGTGAACCAAAGTGACAAGCGACAAGTTGCAAGTAGCAGAAAATAAAAAACAGGGCATTTTTGTCTTACCGCTTGCTACTTGTTGCTTGCTACTGCTGTTGTCCGGTTGCGGATTCCAGTTGCGCGGCGCCGGCACCTACAAGCTGCCGGACAGCCTCGCGACCTTGCGCGTGATCGTTCAGGGCAGCCAGTCGGTCAACGACCCGCTGCGCCTGGCGATGGAAGACATGCTACGCACGCAGGCAGGGGGCACCGTGGTGCAGAGTGGCGACGTGCCGCTGTTGATTGTTTCGACCGAGAACATCGATAACCAGGTACTGACGGTGGATGCCAGCGGTAAGGTAAGCGCGTACCTCGTCCGCTACGAACTCAGCTTCAATGTTGTCGACGCCGCTGGCGAGGTGCTGCTGCCGCCCCAGACGCTACGGCTGCAGCGTGATTACAGCTTCAATCCGCTGAACATCCTCGCCAAGGAACAGGAAGAGGAAAATCTCAAGCGCGAGCTGCGCCGCGACGCGTTGTCGCAGATCGTGCGGCGCTTGGCGCGACTGACCCCGCCGAAGAAGGATGCCGATCAACGCTGACCAGCTCGCCGGCCACCTGCGCCGCGGACTGGCGCCGGTGTACCTGGTCCACGGCGACGAGCCGTTGCTGGTGCGCGAGGCCGGCGATGCCATCCGCGCCGCGGCCGCCGCCGCGGGGTTCAGCGAGCGCCAGGTGCTGACGGTGGACAGCGGCTTCGATTGGGACGCGCTGTACGCCTCCACGCAGAACCTCTCGCTGTTTGCCGAACGCCGCCTGCTCGAACTGTACCTGCCGACGGGCCGGCCGGGCGACGTCGGCGCCAAGTTCCTGGAGGCGTTCACGCAACAGCCGCCGACCGACACGCTGCTGCTGGTGATCGCCGGGAAGATGGAGAAGCCGGCGCGCGAGAGTCGCTGGGCGAAGGCCATCGAGGCCGCCGGCACGAGCGTGGCGGTCTATCCGGTCGAGGCCGCGCGCCTGCCCGGCTGGATCGCGCAGCGCCTGCAGGCGCGCGGCCTCCGGCCCGCTGCGGGCGTGGCCGAGCTCCTGGCGCATCATATGGAAGGCAACCTGCTCGCCTGCGACCAGGAGATCGAAAAACTCGCCATGCGCTTCGGCGCCGGCAATGCCAAGCCGGTCGAGATCGGCGTGGCCGACATCGAGGGCGCGCTGAGCGACAACGCCCGTTTCAATATCTTCAGCCTCGCGGATGCGAGTCTCCAGGGCGAAGCGCGCGCGGTGGTGCGAATGCTTGCGAGCCTGCGCGCCGAGGGTGTGGAGCCGGTGCTGGTGTTGTGGGCGCTCACGCGCGAGGCGCGCGAGATGGCGCGGCTGAGCACGCAGCTCGCCGCTGGCGCCCCGCTCGATAAGGTGCTGGAGGCAAACCGGGTGTGGAGCCGGCGTCAGCCGCTGGTGCGTCGGGCGCTCAAGCGCCTTTCCAGCGCCGCCTGGCTCGGCATCCTGCAGCGCGCCGCGCGCACCGACCGCATCATCAAGGGCCGCGCGACGGGCGATGCTTGGCGCGAGCTACAGGTTCTCGCGCTCGCCATGAGCGGCCTTATGACTCCCGGGATGCAAGCGGCCGGGTAACGCCAGGGCAAATGCCGAAGCCACTTTCGGCGCAGCCTGCCCGCCGGCCGGATTTCGGGTTAAGATGACGCCATTCGAAATTTTCGATCCGGCACCGGATTTACCCATGGCCACCGCCTCCAAGCCAGCCGCCGCGAGTAATATCAAGGCGTATATGCGTGACGTCGGGCAGCGCGCCCGCGCCGCCGCGCGCGCCATGGCGCGCGCCGAAACCGCAGCCAAGGACGCGGCGCTCGCCGCCATGGCCACCGAACTTGAGCGCGGGACGGACGCGCTCGTCGCCGCGAACCGCAAAGACCTCGACGCCGGCAAGAGCGCCGGGCTCGATGCCGCCATGCTCGACCGGCTCATGTTGAATGCGGCGCGCGTCAAGAGCATGGCCGAGGGTCTGCGCCAGATTGCGAGCCTTACCGATCCCGTCGGCGAGATTACCGACCTCAGGTACCGGCCCTCCGGCATCCAGGTGGGGCGCATGCGCGTGCCGCTCGGCGTCATCGGCATCATTTACGAATCGCGTCCGAACGTGACCGCCGATGCCGCCGGCCTGTGCATCAAATCCGGCAACGCCAGCATTCTGCGTGGCGGCAGCGAGGCGATTCACTCGAACCGCGCCATCGCCGTCTGCATCCAGGCGGGCCTGAAACAGGCCGGGCTACCAGCGGACGCGGTGCAGGTGGTCGAGACCGCCGACCGGGCCGCGGTCGGCGAACTCATTACCATGAAGTCATGCGTGGACGTGATCGTGCCGCGCGGCGGCAAGTCGCTCATCGAGCGCATCAGCGCCGAGGCGACCATCCCGGTGATCAAGCACCTGCACGGTATTTGCCACGTGTACATCGACGACAAGGCCGATATGGAGAAGGCCGTGAAGATCGCGTTCAACGCCAAGTGCCAGCGCTACGGCACCTGCAACACCATGGAAACGCTGCTGGTGCACCACGCCATCGCCGAGCGGGCGCTGTTGGCGCTCGCCCCGCTGTATCGCGAGCAGGGCGTGGAACTGCGCGGCTGCGCGGCGACGCAGAAGATACTGGCTGGCACCAAGGCCGCGACCGAGGAGGACTGGCATACGGAATATCTCGCGCCGATCCTGTCGATCCGCGTGGTCGATGGCCTCGACCAAGCAATCGAACATATCGCCACCTACGGCTCGGCGCACACCGACGCCATTGTCACCGAGGACATCACCCGCGCGCGCCGCTTCCTGCGCGAGGTGGATTCGAGCTCGGTGATGGTCAACGCCTCGACGCGCTTCGCCGACGGCTTCGAGTACGGCCTCGGCGCCGAGATCGGCATCTCCACCGACAAGCTGCACGCCCGCGGCCCGGTCGGGCTCGAAGGGCTGACCTCGGTCAAGTTCGTAGTGCTCGGCGACGGACACGTCAGAAAATAATGCGGAGTTCGGAATGGCGAATGCGGAATCTGAAAATGATATTTTTATTCCGCACTAGAATTAACTAGTGCGTCCTCTCGGTATTTTGGGCGGTACCTTCGATCCCATCCACTACGGCCATCTGCGGCCGGCGCAGGAAGTGCAGCGCGCGCTCGCGCTCGAGGAAATTCGCGTCGTTCCCGCCGCCAACCCGCCGCACCGCCAGCCGCCGGTGGCGAACGCCGCGCAACGCTTGCGCATGGCCGAGTTGGCGGTGGAGGACTTTCCCGGTTTTCGGGTTGATGACCGTGAGTATCGTCGCGGCGGGCCGTCGTACACCGTGCTGACGCTCGAATCGCTGCGCGCCGAACTGGGCCCGCGTCCGCTGTGTCTGTTGCTGGGCGTGGATGCGTTCCTCGATATCGAGACTTGGCACCACTGGACCCGGCTGCCGGAGCTCGCGCACCTCGTGGTAATGCAGCGCCCGGGTTGGCAGATACCGGCGCCATTGTCCGCCTGGGCGGGGCCGCGGCTGGCGCGCGATCCGCGCCAGCTCGCCGGTGCCAGTGCCGGGTATATCTATTTTCAGGCCGTCACGCCGCAGGACATCTCGGCCACGCGCCTGCGCGCCGCCATCGCCCGCGGCGAGCCGGTCGCGGGCCAGTTACCGCCGGCGGTGTGGGACTATATCCACGCCAATCGAATTTATTCTGTCTGACGACCCACAGGGATGTGGGGAGGTAGAGTGATGTGCAGGGATGCACGAATCCAGGGCCGCGCGGGAGCGCGTTTGGCCCGCGGGTAACGTCTGGCCGCTACGGGCTCCTGCCCTTTCGCGGCACTTGTACGTCCCTGTATTTTGGAACAGTTACCGAGACAAACGATGCCGAAAAAGAAACTCTACCACTGGATCGTCGATGCCCTGCACGACGCGAAAGCCAAGGACATCGTCGTGCTCGATGTGCGCAAGATCAGCGATTTCACCGACTACATGGTGATTGCCAGCGGCACCTCGACGCGCCACGTCCAGTCCGGCGCGGACAAGGTGATCGAAAAACTGCGCAGCCATGGCCACAGGCAACTCGGCATCGAGGGCATGGAGACCGGCGAATGGGTGTTGATCGATTTCGGCGAGGCGGTGGCGCACCTCATGCGCCCGCCGACACGCGACTTCTACAACCTCGAAAAACTCTGGAGCGAGGGCAAGGAAGTAAAATTGACTGAAAAGAAAACCCACCGCCAAGCCGCCAAGGCCGCCAAGGACTAGAAGCGATTCGCCCGGTTAGATTTAGTTGCACATAATCCTGGCGCCTTGGCGGTTCAAGACAATATGCAAATTCATCTCATCGCCGTCGGCGAGCGCATGCCGGCCTGGGTCGAGGCCGGTTATCACGAATACGCCAAACGCCTACCGCACGAATGCCGCCTGACGCTGCGCGAGATTCCCGCCGGCCGGCGCACCAAGGGCGCGGATCTCAAGCGGCTCATCGAGCAGGAAGGCGCACGCCAGCTCGCCGCCATTCCCGCCGGCTGCCGCGTGGTCGCGCTCGACCGCGGCGGCCGGCAGATGGATACCGAACAGCTTGCCACGGAACTGAAGAAACGCCTCGCGGGCGGTCAGAATCTGGCGCTGCTCATTGGCGGCCCCGAGGGGTTGGCGCCCCAGTGTCTCAAGCGCGCCGACGACACTTGGTCGTTGTCGGCGTTGACGCTCGCCCATCCGGTGGTGCGCGTGGTGCTCGCCGAGCAGCTATATAGAACGTGGAGTATCGTCAAGGGATTGCCGTATCATCGGTGATACGAGGTATTCAGTCGTCAGTCTCCAGTTGTCAGCTAAAATCCGGAACTAATTAAGACTGAAAACTGATCACTGATGACTGATTTTATCTACCTCGCTTCCGCCAGCCCGCGCCGCCAGGAGCTGTTGCGCCAGATCGGTCTCGGGTTCGAGGCGATGCCCTCGGACCTGGACGAAGTGCCGCAGCCGGGCGAGCGCCCGGCCGATTACGTATTGCGCGTGGCGCGTGACAAGGCGCGCCACGTCGCAGCTCGGATGCAGGAGCAGGCATCGCATCCGGTGCTCGGCGCCGATACCGAAGTGGTGCTCGACGGCGAGATTCTCGGCAAGCCGCGCGACCGTGGACATGGCCTCGACATGTTGCGCCGGCTTTCGGGCCGCACGCACGAGGTGCTGTCGGGCGTGTGCGTAGTGCACGGCGAGCGCGAGTACACGGCGCTCAGCGTGAGCCGCGTCACGTTCCGCCCGCTCACTGCGGCGGAGATCGCCGCCTACTGGGACACCGGCGAGCCGGCCGACAAGGCCGGCGCCTACGCCATCCAGGGACGGGCCGCGGCCTTCATCGAACGGCTCGAGGGCAGCTACTCGGGCGTCATGGGCTTGCCGCTCTACGAACTCGCTGGCATCCTGC
>CAKKQL010000170.1 GCA_919902095.1 Acidiferrobacterales bacterium | reverse complement strand
ACAGGATTAAGGCCAAATCCAGGAAAATCCAGAACACGATTTGCGTTTTTAATCCTGTAAATCCTGTCCATTTCATTCAATTTATTTCAGCAGCGGCGTGCGACCGAGGATTTCCGTGCCGAGCGTTTGCGCCATGGAGGTACCGAGGCGCTTGGCGAAACGGTCGAACACGTTCTCGCGCTGGGTGAAGTCCACGATCTCCTCGGCGCCGACCACCTCGCGCGCGACGTACGACGCGTTGCCGAACTCGTCCACCAGTCCCATGCCGATCGCGTCCTCACCGGTCCAGAACAGTCCGCTGAACATGTCCCGGGTTTCCTTCAGCGCCTCGCCGCGGCCCTCGCGCACGCGCCCGATGAACTGCTGGTGGATGCGATTCAGCAGCTTCTGCGCGTGCGCCCGGTCCTCCGGCTTCATCGCGCTGAACGGGTCGAGGAAACCCTTGTGCTCGCCGGCGGTCAGCAACCGCCGCTCGACGCCGAGTTTCTTCATGGCGTCGGTAAAACCGAAACTGTTCATGAGTACGCCGATGGAGCCGACGATGCTCGCCTTGTCGGCGTAAATCCTGTCGGCCGCGGCAACGGCGTAGTAACAGCCGGAGGCGCAGACATCGCCGATCACGGCGTAGAGCGGCGTCTTGGGATATTTTTCGCGCAGCCGCAGGATCTCGTCGTAGATATAGCCGGCCTGCACCGGGCTGCCGCCGGGGCTGTTGGCGCGCAACACGATGCCGACGGTGTTCTTGGCCTCGAACGCCGCGCGCAGACCGGAGATGACATTGTCCGCGTTCGCCTGACTGTCCGCGGCAATGACACCGTCCAGTTCCACGAGCGCCGTGTAGTGACCGGTAAGCGCCTTGCCGCCGCGCGGCTCGCCGACCAGCATGACCAG
Source organism: Acidiferrobacterales bacterium (assembly GCA_919902095.1). Next base: position 2,581 of record CAKKQL010000170.1, on the reverse strand, counting down.
CACCACCACGAGATAGGCGGCGAAGAACAGTTTGAAGAAAATGCCCCAGCGGCGCGCGCGCCGCTGCTCGTCGAGCGTGGCAAGCGCCAGGCGCTCGAGCACGCCGCGCTCCCAGCCCTCGGGGCGCTTCACCGGTTCGGCGCTGCTGTTCTCGGATTTGGTGTCGCTCATTCGGTTGGCCTCGTCACTGCCGCTGTTATCGGCAGTATACCATCGCCCGTCGTCAATCTGCGGTCACTGCGGCGGCGGTGGAGGTCACGGCGCGCGGCCGCAGCCAGCGACAGACCTCCTCGAACGAATCGAGACAGGCGCGCGGCGCGTGCGCAAGCAGGTCCGCGCGCGCATGCACGCCATAACTCACCGCCAGGCTGTCCATGGCCGCCGCGCGCGCCATTTGCAGGTCGTACACCGTGTCGCCGATCATCAGCGCGGCGTCCGCGCGCTGGCCGGTGTATGCCAGCAGGTCCTCCAGCATGCGGGGATGCGGCTTGGAGAAGGCCTCGTCGGCACAGCGCGTGGCCACGAACAGCGGCGCCATGCCGGTCTCCTCCAGCACCCGCGCGAGACCCCGGCGCGACTTGCCGGTGGCCACCGCCAGCAGATAGCCATGTTCGGCCAGGCGTTCGAGGCCCGCGCGCACGCCGGCATAGAGCGGCATCGCGGTGTGGTCGAGGTGCAGGAAATGCTCGCGGTAACGCTCGACCACACGCGCGCGCGTGGCGGCGTCTTCCTGCGGCAGGAGCTGTTCGATGGCCTCGGCGAGCCCGAGACCGATGACATGGCGCGTGGCCGGCACGGCGGGCGCGGGCACGCCGACATCGGTGCAGGCGTTGCGGAAGCAGCGCACGATGCGGTCGATGGAATCCATCAGGGTTCCATCCCAGTCGAAAATCAGCAGTTCATACCGGCGGGACATGGGCAAGCCGTTCCAGGAGCGCGGACAGTTCAGGAGCTAATGGGGCTTCGAGCGCCAGCTTGCAACCCGTGACCGGATGCCTGAAGTCGAGCCGCCAGGCATGCAGGAACAGGCGCTTGAGTCCGAGGCGCCGCAGCTCGCGGTTGAAGTCGCGGTCGCCGTACTTGTCGTCGCCGGCAATCGGGTGGCCGATATGCGCCGCGTGGACGCGCGCCTGATGGGTACGGCCGGTGAGCAACTCGATCTCGACCAGCGTCGCGCCGGCCTCGGCATAGCGCGTGCGCGGATGAAACCGGCTGGTTGCGGCCTTGCCGTCCTCGCCGGTCTCGACCATGTGCTCGCCGCCGCGCTCGCGTTTCTCGAGCGCGGCCGTCACGGTTCGCTGGCGGCCATGCCAGAGACCGCGCACCAGGGCGAGATAGCGCTTGCCGATGCCGCCGGCCTTCAGCGCCTGGTGCAATCCGAGCAGCGCCGGCCGGCTCTTGGCAATCAACAGGCAACCGGACGTTTCGCGGTCGAGGCGGTGCGCCAGCTCAAGCATGGGGGCCTCCGGTCGCAGGGCACGCAGCGCCTCGATGAGGCCGTGGGCCACCCCGCTGCCGGCGTGCACCGCGAGACCGGACGGCTTGTTCACGGCCAGCAGATGCTCGTCCTCGTACAGTACCCGCTCTTCGAGCCAGCCGAAGCTCCCCGGCGCCGGTGGCTCGGCCGCGGCCGCCTCGCGCACCGGCGGCAAGCGCACGATGTCGCCGGCCTGCAGGCGGTAATCCGGTTTGGCGCGGCCGCGGTTCACCCGCACCTCGCCCTTGCGCACCAGCCGGTAAATCCGGCTCTTGGGCACGCCCCTGAAGGTGGCCAGAAGAAAATTGTCGAGGCGCTGGCCGGCGCGGTTTTCGTCGATTTCAACGTGCCGGACCGGGGAATGCCCGTTTGGGGCCGGTTTTTCCATGGCGGGCGATGATAACAGCGCCCGGTGCCCGAGGCGAAAGCTCTTTCGACGGTGATAGCTCGGCAACTCAGGGAACGTGGTCTATTGTGGCGGCCCGGCGCCTTAGGGAGGCGCCCTTCGGCACCGAAGCCGGCAACTGATTGCCGGGAAAGGACTTCGTTGCTATAGTGACCGTGGGTTTCAGCCGCGATTGTCCGCGGACTTCCCGATTAATACTAAGTTTTCGTGCCGGGTTCTGCCCGGCACCGGCAGCCAGACCGACTGTTGAGCCGCGCGCGGCGCGGTCCGGACGGGCGGCTGCCAAAAGGGTTACGCGCCCCTCCCCTTTGACTGTAGAGGCGCAAAAGCTAGACGCTCCGGGTAAGACCAAGCGCAGCGCCCCCTGACAGGTGGGTTTGGATCGCGCGGCCCAGGCCGCGCAGAGTTTGACGACGGATCGCCGCGACGTAACGGCCGGTCCGACACAGAGTGCCCCGCTGTACGCACCAGGCTGTTGCGGGGCGCGCCAGACGCTGAAGACGTTCCCGCCTGCAGGTGCGTGACACCTGCTTCCCGCGCGGTGTAACCGCGCGGTTGTGTGTTGTCAGGGCCTGCCCACGATTCCCGGGCGTCGGGGATTATTTCATGAAGCGTATTCTGTTCAACGCAACTCATCCCGAGGAGTTGCGCCTGGCCATCGTTGACGGCCAGAAGCTCCTCGACCTCGATATCGAGTC
>CAKKQL010000169.1 GCA_919902095.1 Acidiferrobacterales bacterium | reverse complement strand
GATCCGCCTCAGCATGAAGGCGCTCGACATCAGCGTCTAGCCAGGCGTCTTCCAGACGTCAGTGCAAAAAGGGGCCTGCGGGCCCCTTTTTATTTCCAGGGATGGAATGTATGCCGGTCGCTCCCGGCATCCTGCCTACCGCGACACTTCCCACATCCGTGTGGGTCGCGAGAGGACACGACTCCAGGGATGGAGGAGGTAGGGCCGTGTCGGGAACGACGGCCGAGGATGTCCGGAGCGACGCATTTGGCCGGTTTCAGAACAGTGCCAGCACCAGATAAATGACCAGCCCGGCCAGCAGCACGCCCACCAGCGCCCACTCCCAGGCGGCAAAGCGGCGCGCCGGCGCCGGTGTCGCCGCCGCCGGCGCCGGGGCCGGCGCCTGGGCGGCGCGCGTTTCGCCATCCGCCAGCGCGCGCGCAAACGCCGCGGCGCCAGCGTAGCGGTTGTCGGGGTCGAAGGCGCAGGCGCGGCTCAGGATATCGGCGAGCCACGGCGGCACATTCGCCTTCCGTGCCGCGGCCGTATCTATCTCGCCGAACGCGGCGTGATTCACGCTCTTGATCATGCCGTACGGATACTTGCCGGTGAGCATGCGGTAGAACGCCACGCCGGCGGTGTACACATCCGAGCGCGCGCCGGCGTCGCGCCCCTCGAGCAGCTCGGGTGCGAGGTAGCTCAGTGCGCCGCTGGAGGCCTGCGCCGCGCCGTCCGCGCCCGAGCGGTGCCCGAGCAGGCTGGCGCCGGGGTTGAGCAGCAGCAGGCGACTGTCCTGCTTGTCGTACAGCAGGTTTTTGAGGCGGATGTCCGGATGGACCACCCCCGCGCTGCGCAGCACCGCCAGCACGTCGAGCAGCTGCCGGGCCAGCATGAGTGCCTCGCCCAGCGGCAGCCCGTGCTTGCGTTTGGCGCGTTCCGACAGGTTCTCGCCCGGATGCCAGGCGAGCACCGAATAGAGCGCGGTGCGCCGCGCATTCCCGGGCGGTAGCGCGCGCACGAGGTACGGGCTGTCCAGCCGGCGCGCGATCCACTCCTGGCGCAGGAAATCGTCGGTGAAGCCGGCATCGGCGCCAAACTTGGGGCTGGGAAACTTGAGAATGACATTCTTGCCGTCGGCGCCGGCGGCGCGGTACAGGCGGTAGCGGCTGCTCTTCTGGATGAGTTCCTCAATGCGGTAGCCATCCACCGTGTCGCCGATCATGGGCGCGGCAATCATCGTCAGCATCGCCGGCTCGTCCGCCGGCGGACCTTTGCGCGGCAGGCGTTCCACGCGCACCACGCAGGCGTGCAGGCTCGCGGTCTTGGCGGTCGCCTGGGCGCGCTGTGTCAGCGCCTCCGCCATCTGCTGTGCGGACGTGTCGCCCATCAGGCAGCTCATGATCACGGTGCTGTCGAGCGCGGCGTGTGCGCCGCTCGACGTGATCAGGAAAATATCGCCTTCCGCGGTTTCGCCGTCCAGCAGGTCGGGCTCGAGGGCCGGCGCGAGTCCGACCGCCTTGCTGAACTGCGGCGTTGGTTGCAGGCTTGGCGTTACACTGTCACGCGTGAGCAGCTTGAGCTGGTTACCGCGGAACAGCCAGACGCGCGTGTCGCCGGCATGCCCCAGCAGCCAGTGGCGCTGATGCAGTACCAGCGCCGACAGCGACGCAGCCAGGGCATGGTTGTCGCTCGCGGCCAGGAACTGGTTGGCGGCGGCATAGCTTTCGGTGAGCAGCTTCAGCGGGCTCCAGACCTCGGGCGCGGCCCGGCAGCCCTCAAAGAAAATCTGTACGGCGGTGTGCGCGGCGCGCTCCGGGTCCGGGCGCCCGGGCAGGCCGTCCGCGAGCGCGAACAGGGCGAGTTGGTTGTCCTCCGCCGGTACGCGTGGCAACTCTATCCGGCAGGCCTTCAGTTCGCTGTCGTGCTGCCGCGTACGCGAGCTGTGGCCGGTATCGAGGAGGAGCGGCATGATTGTGGTCAGTGGCGCAGCATGTTGTATGGCGCGCCCGTCGTTGGTTCTGACGGCCGCGAAATGCAGACCATTATAGAGGGGTGGACCCAGACAGCGCACCCCGTGCCAGACCCGTTTATCGGACGGGAGGCGCCAGCAATGCCTCGGCGCACGCTAGCCCGGGCGGCAGGAAGGCAGATGCACCGCGACGCTGAACCACCGTGGCGTTCGGGGTGCGCTCAGCCCGACATGGATGTCGGTGAGGGTGGGCGGATACAATGTAAGGAATTTACAGGATTTTGATGTACTCCTTCCCTGGCGCGCGCACAAGCTTTAATCCTGTAAATCCTGAGAAATCCTGTTAATCCTGTGAAATAGTTTCCTGAGCCATCACGCTCAGTGCGTCTCCGGCACGACCCCGACCTGCGGCATGCGCGCGAGCCCGGTGGTGCGCGCATGCTGCTCGAAATACTTGTTGTTCCAGAAGAAGGCCCCGGGCATAGTCGTGGGCGTGACCAGCACATAGAACAGCGCGCGCCCGACCGTCTCGTGTACCAGAGCCAGTACGGCCAGTATGCCCCAGAGAACCAGGGCGGCGATTCCATCCGCTACGAAGAACGCGCTGCCGGTCGCCAGCAGCGCCAGGATACCGAGACTCGCCCAGCGCGCGCGGTAGGTCCGGCCGTAGGTCGTCAGCATCTGCATGCGCGAGACCTCGGCCTCGGCGCCGCGGCGCGCGAGATCGCGTTGGTGTTGCGCGAGCGCCACGGCCTGGAGCATCAGACCGGCCAGCAGCGGCAAGGCCAGCAGGGACAGCCCGGACGCGGGCGAGCGACCGGTCAGCCACTCGGCGATACCGAACAGGAGTCCGACGCCGAGGCTGCCGAGGATGAGGACGCTCGCGAAGAACGCCGCACCCGTATGCCAGTGGTCCCAGAACGGGCGCGACTTGATGCGGTAGATGCGATACATGCAGTAGATCGCCACCGGCCCAAGCACCGCCGCCGCCGCGCCGGTGACGAACGGCAGCATGTCGGCCAGCGCGCGCGGAAGCCAGGCCGTGAGCGCCGGAAAGGTAATGATCAGTGTGTAGACGCCGAGCGCTCCGAAGAAAAGCGAGAGCGCCAGCGCCTCGCGTGACAGCCACGAGTGCCGGAGATTGTTGAAGCCGCGATAGAAGCGCTGTGGCTTGCCGAGGTGCGAGGCGGAAAGCGCCAGTGCCACGGCCTGCAATCCCGTCAGCCCCAGGAGCAGGGCCGGGTGCGCCGCGAGCAGCGTTTGCGCGGAGGCATCGGCGAACGGCAACAGGAACAGCAGCAGGAACGCGCCCGCCACGAACTGCGACAACAGGGTGAAGGCCACGAGCGGATTTTCCCGCGAGCTGAGTTTGTCCAGGCCCCAGTCGCGGCGTACTTCATCGAGGCGCGTCTTGATTTGAAATTCCGCCCCGGTCTGGGAGTCACGCTGATACTGGATCGGCGCGCCGTCGGGGCGCTGGAAGCTCGGCGGCAACGAGCGCAACTGCTGGAAGCGGATGTTGGGACGCGATATCGCGGGATCGGGAAATCCCGGGATCCCGAGTTTCATCTGACTGCGTCCGGCCGGCAGGTCCTCGACTACGCCGAACTCGAGTGCGTTGCCGAGGCAGGCGGCGACGCAGGCGGGCTTCAATCCTTGTTCCAGCCGGTCAACGCACATGTTGCACTTCTCCACTTGGCCCTTGACCGGATCGAGTTGCGGCGCGTTGTACGGACACACCCAGGTGCAATAGCCGCAACCGAAACAGATATCCGGGTCCTGCAGCACCGCGCCGTACTCGGCGTATTTCGTATAGGCGCGCGTCGGACAGCCCTTGAGGCAGACCGGGTCTTCACAGTGGTTGCAGGCCATGGAGATGTTGATGCGGCGCACGTCCGGCCAGGAGCCGCCCTCGAGATAGCCGACCTTGCGGAAGGCGAGGTGCGGCGGCAGGTTGTTTTTCTCTGAGCACGCCGATTCGCAGGCATGGCAGGCGATGCAATTGTCGGCGTTGAAGTGAAAGCCGTGCTGTTTATAACGCGCCGGGTTCTCGGAGAACGACGCGCAGTTGTTGATGGTGAGGGGTTCGCCGGCCAGCTGCGGATGGGACTGGCCGAGGTCGAGCGCCGTGCCGTGCTGGCTGACGGTGACCGGCCGTAGCGGGACGGTCAGGCGCGCATATATCGGCGCCGTGGGTTCAGCTCCTGTCTTGGGCGCCAGATCGTTCATCAGTAGGCCCTCGCGACCAGATTGGCCAGCGCCGCATTTTTCTGGTCGGCGATCTTTTCGATGCGCACCGCCGACTGCTTGAAGGCGGGCTGACGGGAATGGGGGTCGAGCAGGCCGAGCGCCAGACGGTTCACGCATTCGTGGAAGTGCATGGGGATGAACACGGCGTCCGGCGCCACGCGCTCGGTGAGCTGCGCCATCACCACCGCATCCGAGCGGCGTGACACGACGCGCACGTATTCCATGTGGCGGATGCCGAGCCGTTCCGCGGCCGACGGGTTCAGTTCCATATACGGCGTGGGGCTGAACTTGTTGAGGTTGCCGATCTTTCCGGTCTTGGTGCGCGTGTGCCAGTGCTCCACCACGCGCCCGCTGTTGAGCCAAAAGGGGTAGTGCCCGTCCGGCCGTTCGTTGTTGTCCACGAACGGCAGCGGGATGAGCTTCGCCTTGCCGTCGGCATGCTGGAAACCACCGTCTGTGTAAAGCCGGGGCGCGCCGTGCGGATGGGCGGCGTTGCACGGCCACTGGATGCCGCGGTTTTTTTCGATGGCGCCGTGGGTCATGCCGGAGTAATCGCACAGCCGCCCGTTCGACAACGTGCGCATTTCCTCAAAGACCTCGGCCGGCGTTTCCGGGAAGCGCAGCTTCGCGGGCTTGGTGAAACGCTTCGCCAGCGCATTGAAAATCCAGAGGTCGGGCTTGGCCGCGCCCGGCGGGTTCACCGCCCGGCGCACGATGTTCACGCGCCGCTCGGTATTGGTGAATACACCTTCCTTCTCGCCCCAGAGGGCGGCCGGCAGATAGACGTGGGCGTATTGTGTGGTTTCGACGTCGGCGTAGGCGTCCTGCACCACCAGGAACTCGAGCTTCTCCAGCGTCTTGCGGATGCGCGCAGTGTTGGGCATCGAGCTCATGGGGTTGGTGGCGATGAGCCACAGGCCCTTGATCTGCCCGGTCTCGATGGCTGGAAAGATGTCGGTCTGAAACAGCCCGCGCTTCGTCGGGAAAAATTCCTCGTCCACGCCCCAGTAGTCGGCCATGAAGGCGCGATCGGCATCGTTCTCGAGCGCGCGATAGGCCGGCAGGCCGGAGCAGGAGGAGAACTCGCGCGTGCCCATGGCGTTGCACTGGCCGGTGATCGAGAGCGAGGTGCCGCCGGGCTTGCCGATATTGCCGGTGACAAGGTTGAGGTTGTTGATCGCCACCACGCCGTCGGAGCCGTGCGTGGACTGGTTGATGCCCATGGTCCAGATGCTCATGGCGGCCTCGGCCTTGCCATAGAGCCGCGCCACGTTGCGGATACTGTCTTCGTCGATGCCGCAGAGTCGGGCGGCCGTCGTCGGGTCGTACTGCCCGACCAGTTTTGAAAATTCCTCAAAGCCGCTCGTGTGCGCCGCGATGTAGTCGCGGGCGTGCAGGTTCTCCTTGAGGATCACGTGCGCAAGGCTGTTCAGGAGCACGACGTCGGTGCCCGGATTGATCGGTAAGTGCATGTCCGCCATTTGCGCGAACACCGTGACGCGCGGATCCACCACGATCAGCGGGAATTGCCGGCGGTCGCGCGCCTCCTTGAGGCGCCAGTAGATGACCGGATGCTGCTCCGGCAGATTGGAGCCGACGGCGAGCAGGCAGTCGGTGTGATCGAAATCGTCATAGCATCCGGGCGGGCCGTCGCTGCCGAACGAGCGCTTGTAGCCCGAGACCGCCGAGGACATGCACAGCGTGGTGTTGCCGTCGTAGTTGTTGGTGCCGAGCACGCCGCGCGCCAGCTTGCCGAGGGTGTAGAACTCCTCGGTCATGATCTGGCCGGTGGAGACGATGGCGAAGGCGTCGCGTCCATGGGTGCTCTGAATGCGCTGAATCTCGGCGGCGGTCTTGTCGAGCGCCGACCCCCAG
>CAKKQL010000168.1 GCA_919902095.1 Acidiferrobacterales bacterium | reverse complement strand
GCGACAGCGGCACGATCTTGGGGCGCGAGGTGGTGCCGGAAGTATGCAGCACCAGGGCGACGTCGTCCGGTCCAGCCAACCCGCCGGATGTCGGCACGGCGGCTGTCTTGCCACCCTCGACCAGAACCAGCTCGAAGATACCGGCGGGGTCGGTGCTGGTGCGCACCATCTCGATGACGGGGATTTTAAGTTTCGCCGCCGCACCGAGCGCGGGCGAGGCACTGCCGCGCTCGACGATCAGGGCCTTGGCCTTCAGGTCGGAAAGATAGAACTCGAACTCCTCGGCGCGATAGGCCGGGTTGAGCGGCGCCGACGTGGTTCCGGCCGCGACCGCGACGAAGGCGGCGGCCATCTCGGTGCCGTTCGGCAGCACCAGCGCCACGCGATCGTTGCGTCCGATCCCGAGCCGGTTGAGGCTGGCCACGGTGCGCTCGACGTGCGCGCGCAGGCCGCCGTAGGTGAGCGGCGGACAGCCGCCGGCGGCGAACGCCACCGTCATCGCCGGCTTTTCCGCCAGTAACTCGTGGATCGTGGAAAAGACGGTCATAAATTCTCCTTCCGATTCAGACTGAATGGTTATGGACTGCGCTATGTCACATTCGCCGTCATGTTATCAGCCTGACGCAGGCTGTAAATCCATTTTTCATGATGCGCAATCACGAACTGCTGGAAACAGACTGGCTAGGGTGGAGAAAATTCTGCGCAAGATCGGTTTTGCATTGGCCTCTGTGCCGGAGGCGCATTTGTGCTGCGGATCGGCAGGGTCTTATTCGATTCTGCAAAATGAATTGTCTCAGCAACTGCCTCTGCGAAAACTTGAATCCTTGGGATCGGGGTCACCAGCAGCGATTGTGACTGCCAATATCGGGTGTCTAATGCATCTCAACGCTCGCTCGACTGTGCCGACGCAGCACTGGGTTGAGTTGCTAGTAAGGTGAGATCGCTTAACGTCTTGTTAGCGGGCCTTCTTCCGGGGCTGGGGCCACAATTTAGGATCACGAGCTGTATGAAGGACAGTGAGTACCACGATCTGCCTGGGTTCGACACGATAGAAAACAGCATACGGAAACCGGGACACGATGGCGCGGCGTACATCTCCGTGCACAGGCGCAAACATCTCGGAAAACTACTCGATGGCATCGAACGACGCGTTGCTGCTCGTACCACCCATAGGCCCCAGCCAAATCCCGTCCAACACGCCGACGGAAGACGACTGGCAGGGCCATTAGCCTCGCCGCGCTTCGGCGAGCACTTCGTCTCGGGTAATTACGTCGTCTGGGTCGCGAGCGTGTTCGGCGAGACGCTCGTCGATTACCGCGCGATGGGCGTCACTGATTGGAACCGCCGAGGGATTCGCAGCAATACTCTCCCAGATCAACTCGACGAGGCGCAGCCGCTCTTCGATTGGGAGATTAAGGATTTCCGCGATATCGGTATCACGCATGACAGATAGCCTATCATCACCGTGCCCGGCATGCCCAACGCTGCACATCACCTGCCGCCGCGGGCCATCAGCCTGCGGGAATCGCAAGCCCCGCTTGCGGCGGTCAGGTGGATGCGCATGTTAGACCTTAAGTTTGACTTGTCATGTGGTTGGCCCTCGTGGCGGTGTGGGAGTAGTCTGCGCTCGGGCGATTATCCGGCGCGCCAGCGGTTGGAGCAGTAGCGGCGACAGATAGATAGGGAAGTAGCAGAAGGCGAAATACAGCCAAGTGAGGTCGGGCAAGGCCCCACCGGTCGCCGCCAGCATCAGCCCCACATTGCGTTGCGAGGCCATGAATCCGAGCGTAAGGGCGCGCTCCCGGCCCGCGGATGCGAAGAGGAGGGTGGTCAGGCAAAGCACCGCGAAGAACACCACGAAGGCAAGCGCGGCGAGGCCAATGGTGATCATGGGCGTGGCGAGAAAGCGAGCGGCGACGCTTTCCATGATGGCCGCTATAAAGACGAACAGGACGAGAATGTTTAAGCCGTCGATCCTCTCCTTCTGCCGCTCGATAGCAGCGAGGCCGGCGATCCGGCGCACGGCGAAGCCGACAAGGGCGGAGCCCGCGAGGATCGCAAACAACTTAAGCCCGAGTGCCAATGGGGAGAGTGTCAGCGCAGGTCCGATGAAGGCATAGGCGAACCAGGGTGCCGTAAAGGGCAACAGCGCCGTGCTCGTGACCATGGTGCAGAGCACAAGCGTGGCATCTAGCCCCATCAACGCGGCGAATGCAGGAGCCGCCATCAGGGGCGGGGCAATTGCTTGCAGCACGAGGGCGAGGAAGAGATCGGGTGACTGATCTTTGAGACCGAACGCCAGATAGCCCGCGCCAAACAAGGTTGGGATCACCAAGGATGTCCATGCTGTTGCGGCGAGCACGATCGCGGGGCGCCCCAGGTAGCTCCTAAACGCGGCGGCGTCCACGCGAAGGAAGGCAATGCACAACAGCACAAAGACCGCTTCGGTGACAAACGGCTTGAGTAGGGCGCCGATCGATGGCAGGACGATACCAATGACAATGAGCGCCGCGACTGCGCGTGTGCCTTGCCGGCCGAGCCACGACAGCGCCGCTGCGGGTGCGTCAAGAACGAGCCTACTAAGGAACTCCATCGACATCTCCTAGATGAGCAGCCAGGACAAGGTCTAACCAAGGAAATAGAACAAGGAAATAGGGTCAGGTCTTGAAGTATCAGTTTCTTGCGTTACGCTCCGACCATGGCCCGCCCCCTCCGAGAAAGCCGGGTTAGCTCAAACACCAAATTTTCTCTCAGGCGGCAAAGCGAAGAATCTCTACCTCCGCCCCGCTCTTAACTGCTTCCTCCGCGCGTTCGAGCACCTGCCTGCTCACCATTTCCGAAAGGTAATATTCTCCGCAATTCTCGCACACGTCAGCGGGTACATCCTTGAGGATGACGATGGTCTCGCCGCGCTGAAGGGTGACCGTGACGTTACCCAATTTGGTGTTACCTTGCTTGCAGAGAGCGTCAGTTGGGTTAGAGCCTGAAACGACATCAGCTAGTACCTTGCCAGAACCACAGATCATCGTCCATCCGAATGTCCCGTGGCCAGTATTGAGGAACAGATTTTTATAAGGTGTCGGACCAATCACTGGCGGGTTGTCGGGGTCATGGGGCGCAGGCCGGTCCAGTATTTGGCGCGCGCGAAATCGCCGCGTTGGAGCAATTTAAGAGATTTGCTTGCCAATGCGTATTCCTTACCCTATAGTAAGGAAACTGAATTAAAGTAAGGAATTCCCATGCGCCATGCCACGCTTACCTCCAAGGGCCAAGTTACCATCCCCAAGGCGGTACGCGACCGGCTGCAACTGGAGTCGGGCGACCGGCTGAATTTCATCATCCTGGAAGACGGACGGGTCCTGCTCCAGCCGGCGACACTACGGGTGACGGACCTCAAGGGGATTCTGTACAAAAAGGGGCGGCGCGCGGTTTCCGTGGGGGAGATGAATACGGCCATCGCCAAGCGGGCAGGACGCAATAAATGAACGGCTTGGATACGAATGTCCTGGTTCGTTATCTCGTACAGGACGACGTCGAGCAGGCACGGCGCGCGGCGCGTTATATCGAGTCGGGCGCCAGCTACGTCAATTGCGTCGTGCTGTGCGAACTGGTTTGGGTGCTGGAGTCGGCCTACGGCTATCCGCAGGACACGGTTGCCGGGGTGCTGGAAAAGATTCTGATGACGAGTGATTTTCAGGTCGAGGATCGCGACCTCGCCTGGGCGGCGCTCAACGACTACCGCCGAAGCAAGGCGGACTATGCGGACTGTCTTATCGCCAGGCGCAATCAGGCGGCGGGTTGCAAGGAAACCGCTTCGTTCGACAAACGCACCAAAGGGGTAGCCGGTTTTAGGGCGCTGTAATCAGTACCCATCCCCTCCCGGTTTTCTACAGATAGCGCGCCAGCGTCAATCCGTCGAGATCGATGTCCGGACGACGCCCGGAGACGAGATCGGCGAGCACCTTTCCCGAACCACAACTCATCGTCCAGCCGAGCGTCCCGTGGCCGGTGTTCAGGAGCAGATTGCAATAGGGCGTGGCGCCGATGACCGGCGGATTGTCGGGCGTCATCGGGCGCAGGCCGGTCCAGTATTCGGCGCGCGCGAAATCGCCGGCGTTGGGGAACAGGTCGCGGACCACGTGGGTAAGGGTCGCGCAGCGGGAGCGGGGGAGCGACAGATCGTAGCCCGCGAGTTCCGCGGTGCCGGCGGCACGCAGGCGCTCGCCGAGGCGGGTGATAACAACCTTATAAGACTCGTCCGTGAGTGAGCCGATGGGCGCGGCGCCCGGGTTCGTGACCGGAATCGTTATCGAGTAACCCTTCAAAGGGTACACCGGCAGTTTGATTCCGAGCGGGCGCAGCAACAGTGGCGAATAGCTGCCGCAGGCGACGACATAGGCATCGGCCATGAATTCGCCGCTGTCGGTGATGGCGCAGGTGATATTTTCGCCGGTCGCGTCCAGCCGGTTAATCGTTGTCTGCATCCGAAACCGGACACCGGCGTTCTCGGCGAGCTGCGCAAGTTTGTGCGTGAACTGGTGGCAGTCGCCGGATTCGTCCTCGGGGTAGTGGATGCCGCCGACGATCTTTTCGCGCACGGCCTTGAGCGCCGGTTCGTGCGCGAGGCAGCCGGAACGGCTGAGTAATTGATAGGGCACGCCGAAGCGGTCGAGTAGCATGGTTGCGGCCGCGGCCTTGTCCATGTCCTTCTGGGTGCGAAACAGAATCAGCGTGCCGCGGGTTTGTTGCTCGTATTTAATCGTGGTTTCCTCGCGTAATTCCTTCAGGCAGGCATGGCTGTAGCGCGCCAGGCGCAACATGCGTTCGCGGTTAATGGCATAGCGCTCGGGCGTGGCGTTGCGCAGGAACCGGAGCATCCACCACCACATCGCCGGATCGAGGCGCGGGCGCAGCACCAGCGGCGAGTGCGGTTTGAACAGCCATTTGAAGGCGGTCCACGCAATCCCCGGCGCCGCCCACGGATCGCCCGCGCCCCAGGAAATTTGGCCGCCGTTGGCGAAGCTGGTCTCCCTGCCGACGGCCTCGGCGCGGTCCAGCACCGTTACGTCGTGGCCGGCTTTATTCAGGTAATAGGCGCTGGCGACGCCTATGACACCGCTGCCAAGGACCAGAATTTTCATGCGCGATATATAGCAGACCCGCCGGGGCGGTTCACTCTTTTGATCGCGTGATGCGGAAACATTGATGGATGCGCGGGTTGCGTTCGAAGTCCGGGGGAATCGTGCGGCGGGTGATGTCGTCGATTTTAAGGCCCGCCAGCGCCTCGCGGTCGAGCTTGAACTTGCGCAGGTTGGTGGAAAAAATCAGCACGCCGCCGGGCGCGAGCAGCGCACAAGCATCCCGGATCAGTCCCACGTGATCGCGCTGTACGTCGAGCGTATCTTCCATGCGCTTGGAGCGCGAAAACGTCGGCGGGTCGAGAAAAATCAGGTCGTATTCCTGGCTCCGGGGTTCCTTAAGCCACTTCAACACGTCGGCCTGGATCAACTCGTGTTTCGGGCCTTGTACGCCGTTTAATTCCAGATTGCGCCGCGCCCAGTCCAGATACGTCCACGACATGTCCACCGTCGTCGTCGAGCGTGCCCCGCCGAGCGCGGCGCGCACCGTGGCGCTGCCGGTGTAGCCAAACAGATTGAGGAAGCGCTTGTCTTTGGCCAGCTCGCCCAACAGCGTGCGCGTCAGACGGTGGTCGAGGAACAGACCGGTGTCGAGGTAGTCCGTGAAGTTTACCAGCAAGCGGCATGGGCCTTCGCGCACTTCGTGGAACTCGCCCGTGGTCGCGAGTTTTTCATATTGCGTGCGGCCCTTCTGACGCCGGCGCACCTTGAAGAATATCTGTTCCGGCGGAATCTCCAGCACCAGTGGGATCACGGTGAGCGCCTGCTGCAGGCGTTTCCGCGCCGTGCGCTCCTCGACGGTTTCGGGCGCTTCGTATTCCTGTACATGCACCCAACGCCTGGCGCCTTCGTACACGTCAATCGCCAGGTTGTATTCGTGCAGGTCGGCGTCGTACAGCCGGTAGCAGGCAATTTCCTGGCGCTTGGCCCAGCGCCCG
>CAKKQL010000167.1 GCA_919902095.1 Acidiferrobacterales bacterium | reverse complement strand
GCCGCTCGTAGTCGGCCGCCGCCAGCCGCACGAGCAACTGCGCCTCGTCCACCGTCTGGCGCGCCGCGAGCTGGCCGCTCTGATGGCCGGTGTACAGCACCAGCGCGATGGCCGGCAGCACCGCCAGCAGCACCAGCCACAGCAGCCGCGCGCGCAGGCCGGAGAAGACCGGCATTTTAGTCAGCCCCTTGGGCGAGGGGGGCGCCGGACCGCGATGTCGAATCCATGACATTTTCAAGGGGTTGTTATTGGAGTTTGAGTATAGACACCGGCCCCGGTGAGGGGGTATCCCGCGACGGCGGTTTATTTCTTGATCCGGCGCGCCGGACCCCGGGCGGCGCGCGCACGGACGGGCCGGCGCCGGGGCTTATCGAGGCGGCACTTGCCGAGGCTCACGCGTTTCCAGTCCGCGAGCAGTTCGGTGAAATCGTCGGCCGTGAGCGGCTTGCTGCAGTAATAGCCCTGCGAACCGTCGCAGCCCTGGGCGCGCAAGAACGCCAGCTGCTCGTGGGTCTCAACGCCCTCGGCGATGACGCGCATCTCAAGCGTGTGCGCCATGGCGATGATGGTCTTGACGATGGCGACGTCGTTCGGGTCGGTGGCGAGGTCGCGCACGAACGAGCGGTCGATCTTGAGGATGTCGATCGGGAAGCGCTTGAGGTAGGCGAGCGACGAATAACCGGTGCCGAAGTCGTCCATCGAGAACGACACGCCCAGCGCGTGCAGCGCCTGCATGGCGGCGGCGGCGCCGCCGGCGTCGACCATGAGAATGCTCTCGGTCAGTTCCAGGTCGAGGTGGCGCGCGGCGAGTCCGGTTTCGCGCAGGATGGCCTGCACCTGCTCCGGGAAGTTTTTTTGCAGCAACTGCTTGCCGGAGATATTCACGGCAATCTGCATCGGCGGGAAACCGGTGTCGTGCCAGGCCTTGGTCTGGCGGCAGGCCTCGCGCAGCACCCACGCGCCGATCGGCAGGATGAGCCCGGTTTCCTCCGCCACCGGAATAAACTCGATCGGTGGCACCTGACCCAGCTCCGGATGCTGCCAGCGGGCGAGCGCCTCCATGCCGACGATGCGCCCGCTCTTCAGGTCCACCTGCGGCTGGTAGTGCACGCTGAGTTCCTGTTTGGCGAGCGCCTGGCGCAGGGCGGTTTCGAGCTTGAGCCGCCGCTCGGCGCGCACGTTGAGTTCGGAGGTGAAGAATTTGAAGATGTTCCGGCCCGACTCCTTGGCGTGATACATGGCGGCGTCGGCATTCTTGAGCAGGCCCTCGGCGTCGTGCACGTCGAACGGAAAGATCGTGATGCCGATGCTGGTGGTGGTGAAGAGATCGCGACTGTTCACCCGGAACGGCTGTACGAAATTGTCGAGAATCTTGCGCGCCACGCGCGCCACGTCGTCCACGTGCGCGACGTTGGCGAGGATCACGGTGAACTCGTCGCCGCCGAGGCGCGCGATGACGTCGCCCGGGCGCACGCACGTCTGCAACCGCTCGGCCACGCCCTTGAGCAGCGCATCGCCGATGTGGTGCCCGAGGGTGTCGTTGATGACCTTGAAGCGGTCGAGGTCGAGAAACATGACCGCCACCAGGCGGTTGACGCGCTCGGCGTCGACCATCGCCTGTTGCAGGCGTTCGAGCAGCAGCGCGCGGTTCGGCAGGCCGGTGAGCGTGTCGTGGTAGGCAAGGAAGCTCAGCCGTTCCTCGGCCTGGCGCCGCTCGGTGATGTCCTGGATGATGGCGACGAATACCGGCGGCGACTCGGTGCGCGCGAGCTGCAGGCGCACCTCGACCGGATACAGGCTGCCATCCTTGCGCCGGTGGCTGGTGACGAACGCAAGCACCTCTTGTTCGCCGCGGCGCAGCGGCGCGAGCAATGCCTCGAAGCTTTCGTGGCTGAAGTCCGGTTTGATGTCGAGCGGCGTCAGGTTTTTCAGCTCCTCCAGGCTGTAGCCGAGGTTGTGCTGTGCGCCCTGGTTCGCCTGGATGAAGCGCAGGCTCTCGGCGCAGAACACGTAGATTTCGTTCGACGAGCTGTCGAGGATGCGGCCGAGGCGCGCGAGCATGCTTTCGGCCTGCTTGCGCTCGGTGATGTCCTCGGAGAGGCCGAGGAGATACAGCGGCTGTCCCCGTTCGTCGAGGATCGGGATTTTCCGGGTGTGCAGCAGGCGCGTGCCGCGGTGGCGGGTGCGCACGTGCTCCTCGGGGATATCCATCAGCTCGCCGGTGTTCAGCACCTCGCGGTCCATGATGTTGAAAAAGTCGGCTTCGTCCTTGGGGAAGAAGTCGTGATCGCCCTTGCCGAGCATCTCCGTGCGCGAATAACCGAGCAGTTCCTCGGCGGCGCGGTTGAAGCGCACGAAGCGGAGGTCTTTGGCGTCCTTGACGAACAGCATGTTGGGCAGGTTTTCAACCACGGAATCGAGAAACCGCTGCGTACGCCGGGCTTCCTGCTCCGAGCGCATGCGCTCGGTGATGTCCTGTGTCGTACCGAGCATGTGCATTGGCTTGCCCACCTTGTCGCGTACGACCTCCGCTTCCTCGTGCACGATGTGCACCGTGCCGTCGGGCAGGACGATGCGGAAGTCGAGGCTGAACGGCTCGCCGCTCTCGATCGCCAGCCGCGCTGTCGCGCTGACGCGGGCGCGGTCGTCCGGGTGCACCGCCTGAAGGAATTCCTCAGCCGTGGGCGCGGACGCCCGCGGGTCCAGCCCGAAAATGCGGAAAAGCTCGCCCGACCAGGTGAGCGCGCCGCTGGTGAGGTCCCAGTCCCAGTTGCCGAGGCGGGCCATGCGCTGGGCCTCGAGCAGGCTGGCCTGGCTGTGGCGGAGTTCACTTTCCATCTGCCGGGTGCGCGTCAGGTCATGGATACCCATGAGCACGCTTACCGGCTTGCCCTCCTGGTCGCGCACTATGTGCACCGTGATCTCGATGGGCCGGCCGGTGGGGTTGTCGGGATGGTTGGCCTCCATGACGATCATGGCGTCACGCCGCTCCCGGCGCGCCATGCACACCGGGCAGGGCACGGGCTCGCCCTGCGGGTGCATGAGCACGGTGATGTCGTGGCCGAGGGTCTGCTCCGGCGTCAGGCCGGTGAGACGGTAGAACGCGCGGTTGGCGCGGACCACCCGGTCGTCGAGGTCGATCAGGTAGAGCGCGTCCTCGATGAAATCCATCGAGTAGGTCCACTCGGACGCGGTCCGCGCCAACGCCGCCTCGGCGCGCTTGCGCTCGGTGACATCCAGCAGCATGAACAGCAGCGCCTCGACGTTGCCCTCGGCGTTCTTCAGTGGCTGCAGCGTCCAGTCCCAGTAGGTCACGCCCCATTCCGGGTGGTCCGGGAACTCGAATGGCTTGGCGACGGCCGTGAACGGTTCGCCGGTCTGCACCACGCGCCGGAAGATGACCTGGTTCTCGGCGTGCGGATACAACTGGAAATGGTTCTTGCCCGGAAAATGTTCGGGTGAGTCGCCGCAGGCCTTGGCGTATGCGTCGTTTACGCGGATGAAATTGAAGTCGCGGTCAAGGTAAGCGATGCAGAAGTGGGTGCTGGCGAAAATCCGCTCCAGGATTTCGTTGTTCTCCCGCAACGCTTTTTCCGCGTGCATGCGTTTGGTGATGTCGCGTCCGGCGGAGACGAAGTGCGTGATGCGCCCGGCGGCGTCCTTGAGCGGGGTGATGGTCTTTTCCTCGTGGAACAGCGTGCCGTCCTTGCGCCGGTTGACGAACACCGCGCGGAACACCTCGCCACGCTTGAGCGTCGCCCAGAGGTCGCGGTAGAACGCCTTGTCGTGCCAGCCTGACTTCACGACCGATGGCGTGCGTCCGATGACCTCCTCGCGCCGGTAGCCGGTATGCTGCTCGAACGCCGGGTTGACGTATTCGATGAAGCCGTCGGCGTCGGTGACGACGACGGCGTCGGCGGTCTGTTCGACGGCGCTCACGAGTTTGCGCATCTCGGCTTCCGCCTGTTTGCGCTCGCGGATGTCGCGGATGAACACCAGTCCCGCGGGCCGGCCCTGCCAGACGGTTTTGGTGGCATTGATTTCGACCGGGAGGGCGGCACCGTTCTTGGTCACGAACACGGTCTCGTACTGGGACGGGACCGCTTCGTCGACCAGGCGCGCGCGGAAGCGGCTGGCGACTTTGTCGTATTCGTCCGGATGCACCAACTCCCTGATGCCGGTGTGGCGCAGTTCCTCGAGGCTGTAACCGAGCATGCCGGCCAGCCGCTGGTTGGCGAATACATGCTGGCCGTTGCTGTTCACCAGAATGCCGTCGTTGGCGTTCTCCGCCAGCGCCCGCAGGTCTTCCTCGCTGGCGCGCAGCGCCTGCTCGGCATGGTGGCGCGCCTTGTCGGCGTGCAGGCGTTCGAGCTCGCTCGCGGCGCGCGCGGCGCAGATCTGCAGCAACGACTGGACGTGCCCATGGTCGGGAATCGGCTTGCCGTGCATGACCGCAAGCAGCCCCAACACTTTTCCAGAAGCATCGAGCAACGGGTGACCGATGAACGCCTCCACCTGAAACTCGCGCAGGATTTTGTCTTCCGGATAGAGCTTCTGCGCACCGTCCGGGAAATAGCATACCGTCTTGCAGTCCACGCTGCCGCAGGCGGTGGCCGGCGCGAGCTGGTATTCGATGTTGTCGGCGATTTGCCCGTGGTTGCAGAAGGCGAGGGTCTGGATGATGCGTTCGTCTTGTGGGCTGACCTCGCCCACGAACACGTAGTCCAGTCGCAACGCCTTCGCGAGGTCGAGCACCAGCGAGCGGAAAAACCCGGAGCCGGTGACGGAAGACACCGCGTGCGCCACATCCTTCAGGACGGTATGCGCCCGCCGGCGTTCGGCTTCGGTGCGGTGGAAGCGCAAGGTCAGCGCCAGCGCCTCGGCGAAGCGCGTGACGAGCTGTTCGTCCTCGTCGGTGAACGGCGTACCGTCCAGTTTTTCGCTCAGGTACACGCGCCCGTACACCGCACCCCCGTGCGACACCGGCACGGCGAGCAGGCGCTTCATGGGCGGGTGGTTCGGCGGGAAACCGACGGCGCGCGGGTCGCGCGTCATGTCGTCGAGCCGTAGCGCGTGGTCTTCGTGGATGACGACGCCGAGCAGCCCCTTGCCCTCGGGCAGGTGGCCGATGCGCGCGGCCTCCTCGGGCGTGAGGCCGGTGTAGACGAACTGCTTGAGCCGCCCGGCTTCGTCGAGCACGCCGATGGCGCCGTAGTGCGCCCCGATCAGCGCTGTGAGCGACTCGATACCCTTTTGCAGCAACTCCTCTTCAACTCCGTGGACCGTGAGCAGTCCCAACAGGCGCAACGAGGCGACGTGCAAGTCATGCAACTTTTGCAGATTTACCGCCGAACGCGCGTTCGTCGTAGTGGACATGCCTGGTACGGCTCTCCCGTGCTGCTTGGTTTTCTAACCGCGCGTCAGCAACAGGCAGCTGTAGTTAAGACGCGTCGTGAGCTAAAACCCTTCCAAAAGCTAAGGATAGTCTCTATTTAGATTCAGCAAGTTCCGTGCCTTGCGGGCAAAACTCCGTGCAGCTTGGTTTTTCAGGCACACACGTAATACCCGAGTATATTACTCAAGAATATGTGTAGGATTTGTTGTTGGATATCTGGCGCGGAAAGGCTTCAAAAAGGAGCGTCTTGGGGGGGGGTAGATGAATGGCGCGCCCTAGAGGATTGCTGCGCACATCCCTGTGCTTCGCCCCTCATCGCTGCGCGACTCGGAGCCGCGCTAAAAGCGCGTCCCACCCCGGCGCCTCCGGCGGGGTGGTCGAACCTATGGCTTGTAATGAGCGGTCAGAGGTTCGAATGTCTATAGAAGCCCCTCATCCAAGACAAAAGGCCCCATGAGGGGGCCTTTTGTCTTGGATGGCGCGCCCTAGAGGATTCGGCGTCGGAGTCCACCCACGTATACCGGTCTAAATCGACCTCAGTTGGTATTTTTCTAGTTAAATCGTGGTGTTATATCCACAACACCACCCCTGTGTCTCTCCGATTTACACTGAATAAACTTCCATGCAGTCAAAAAATTTTGGCACATCCTGGGAATCGGGAATAACGCAAAATAACTCAATACGCGCCATTATTTGGCGCGCAAATTGACATATCGCGCCAGTTATACTAATCTTTTGGCGCGATATTGTTAATTTACCTATAAATAAAGAGTTAAATTTAATATAAACCGCGCCAAAAAATATACCAATCATGCCAAAAAAACTACCTGAAGACCTGGATGCCCGAATTGCAGCTGAGATTGCCCGCCATCAGGGGGGGGTTGGCATCGTCGATCTGTCCAAGGCCTTGGCCAAGATCGTCAGTCGCCGCACGTTGCAACGTCGTCTGGTCAGGCTGACGAAAAAAGGCCACATCTCAGCCAAAGGAGAAGCGAGGGCCCGCGTATATCGGGCACTCGGGAGCGTCGATGTCTATGCCCTTGGCGCTGGAGGTACGACGGATATTGAGA
>CAKKQL010000166.1 GCA_919902095.1 Acidiferrobacterales bacterium | reverse complement strand
TTGGTGATTTTCTTGTTATTGACGTAGGTGCCGTTGGTGCTGCCGAGGTCCTGGACGAAGGAATCCTCGCCGATGGTGAAGATGTTGGCGTGCTCGCCGCTGACCGAGAGATTGTCGAGGTGGATTTCGCAGCCGGCCTTGCGGCCGATTTTCATGTCGCCCTGTCCGAGCTCGACGTGGTCAACGACATTGTTGTTCAGCTTGATGATGAATTTTGCCATGTGACTTCCGTTGTGCGGCCTGTGGCCCGGGTGTCCGGGAGATATTAAACGTTCTCCAGCTCGCTTTGCAGCTTCTGCGCCGCCTTGCGCGTGCGCCGGAAGCGTGGGTCGGCGCGCGCGACGATGACGGAGATGTTGTCCGGCCCGCCGGCCTCGTTGGCCGCGGTCACCAGCTGGCGGGCGGCCGCGGTCGGGTCGGCGCCGTGGGCGGCGAGCAGCCGGCCGATTTCGGCGTCCGTCAGCACGTCATTGAGCCCGTCGGAGCAGAGCAGGTAAACGTCGCCGGCTTCGGTCGCCACGGCCCGCAGATCCGACTGGACCCGCGCATCCACGCCGAGGGCGCGCGTGACCAGGTTCTTGCTGACCGACTGGCGCGCCTCCTCGGGGGTGATCAGCCCGCGGTTGAGCAGCTCCTGGACCACCGAATGGTCCTCGGTGAGCAGTTCCAGCCGGCCGGCGCGCAGGCGGTAGAGCCGGGAGTCGCCCACGTGCCCGATGCAGAGGCGGTCGTCCTGGAGCAGGGCCACCACCACCGTGGCGCCCATGCCGGCGTATTCGGGGTTGTGGTGCGCCATCTCGTGGATGGCGGTGTTAGCGGCCTCAATGGCGCCGCGCAGGGTGCCGGCCTCAGCGACGCAGGGTTCCGTGGCCGCAGGCGCCGGATTGAGGGGTTCGGTGACAAAGGCATCCACGCAGTAGCGCGTCATGACATCCACGGCCATGCGGCTCGCGACCTCGCCGGCGTTGTGCCCGCCCATGCCGTCCGCCAGCACGACCAGGCCGATTTCGGGATAGAGGGCGATGCAATCCTCGTTTTCCGGCCGCAGGCGTCCGGGATCGGTCAGCCCGGCCATGGTCAGCTTGGTCATTGCTCGCGGCTTCCGATTCGTTGTCGTGCTTGTCCCCAACGCGGGAACTGCCCAGCTCCTGGGATTATGTTTCAGTATAGCGTCGAATAGCTGACCACAGAGGTCGAAACAACTTTAGTTATACGTTGTCAATATCCTGATTCTAAAATAAAAAGTTTTCAGCCTGTGAGCAGCAGTTCCAGCACGTGCCGATAGGCGCGCGACAGGCGTTCAAGATCGGCCACGGCGACGCATTCGTTGGTCTTGTGGATGGTGCTGTTGAGCGGGCCGAGCTCGACCACCTCGGCACCGGTCGGGGCGATGAAGCGCCCGTCCGACGTGCCGCCGCCGGTGTTGGGGTTCGTTTCGATGCCCAGTTCCCGGCGGATGGCCGTGCGCACGGCCTCGATCAGGCGCGTGCCGCGGGTCAGGAACGGCTGGCCGGAGAGCGTCCAGGCCAGTTCGTAGTCGAGGCCATGGCGCTTCAGGACGTCATCGGTGCGTCGGCGCAGGTCGTCGGCCGTGACCGCGGTCGAGAAGCGGAAGTTGAACCAGACCTCGGCGCTGCCGGGGATGACGTTCTCGGCCCCGGTGCCGGCCTTGATGTTCGAGACCTGGAAGCTCGTGGGCGGGAAGTCGGCATTGCCGCGGTCCCATTCGATGCCCGCCAGCTCGGCGAGCGCCGGCGCCAGCTGGTGGATCGGGTTGCGGGCGTGCTGCGGATAGGCCACGTGGCCCTGGATGCCACGCACCGTGAGCCTGCCGCTGAGCGAGCCGCGGCGGCCGGTTTTGATGGAGTCGCCGAGGACCGTTACCGACGACGGCTCGCCGACGAGACAGTAGTCGATTTTGCGCCCGCGCGCGGCGAGCCAGTCCATGACTTTCACGGTGCCGTTGACCGCCGGACCTTCCTCGTCGGCGGTGATGAGCAGGCCGATGGCGCCCTTGTGGCTCGGGTGCTGCTTCAGGAACGCCTCGATGGCGGTAATGAAGGCGGCGAGCGAGCCCTTCATGTCCGAGGCGCCGCGGCCGTAGAGCAGGCCGTCGCGGACTTCAGGCTGGAACGGGTCGCTGTGCCAATTCTCGCGCGGTCCGGGCGGCACCACGTCGGTGTGGCCGGCGAACACCACCAGCGGACCGCCGTCGCCGCGCTCGGCCCAGAGGTTGTCCACCTCGCCGAAGCGCAGGTGCTCGCAGCGAAAGCCCAGCGCCTTGAGGCGCTGCGCCATGATCTGCTGGCAGCCGGCGTCGTCCGGCGTCACCGACGGCCGCCGGATCAACTCCATCGCGAGTTCGAGGGTTTTATTTTCCATAAAAAATCGAATAGACAGGATTTACAGGATTAACAGGA
This sequence comes from Acidiferrobacterales bacterium, assembly GCA_919902095.1. The sequence continues at coordinate 661 of CAKKQL010000166.1, read as the reverse complement.
TTTCAAAGGCTAGGAAAAGATTTTTTAGTTGTATTTGTTTCGTTTTAATCCTGTGAATCCTGTTAATCCTGTCCATTTAATCAGTTTCTGTTTTTTCCTGTTTTAATCCCGTTAATCCTGCCTGCACTGTTGTATCGTGTAAATCCTGTCAATTTGTTTTTTTAAATGTCTCTTAACAATTCGTTAATCCCGACCTTGGAACGCGTCTTCTCGTCCACCTGCTTCACAATCACCGCGCAGTAAAGGCTGTACTTGCCGTCCGAGGAGGGCAGGTTGCCGGAGACCACGACCGAACCCGCCGGGATGCGCCCGTAGGTGACCTCGCCGGTCAGGCGGTTGTAAATCTTGGTGCTCTTGCCGATGTACACGCCCATCGAGATCACCGCGCCTTCCTCGACGATCACGCCCTCGACGACCTCGGAGCGCGCGCCGATGAAGCAGTTGTCCTCGATGATCGTGGGCGTGGCCTGCACCGGCTCGAGCACGCCGCCGATGCCGACGCCGCCGGAGAGGTGCACGTTCTTGCCGATCTGGGCGCAGGAGCCGACCGTGGCCCAGGTGTCCACCATCGTGCCTTCGTCCACGTAGCCGCCGATGTTGACGTACGACGGCATGAGCACCACCGACGGCGCGATATACGCGCCCTTGCGCACCGCCGCCG
>CAKKQL010000165.1 GCA_919902095.1 Acidiferrobacterales bacterium | reverse complement strand
ATAAGTACGAGGAGAAGGTCACCTGCTGCGGCGGCGCGCTCGCGTTCTCCGAGCCGGAGAAGTCGCAGGCGCAGATCAAGAAGATCATCGAGTCGGCCTACGACCACGGCGCCGACATGATCGTCACGCCGTGCCCGGTGTGCCAGATGAACGTCGAGGTCTACCAGGGCCAGATCAACAAGACCTACGGCACCAAGTTCAAGATCCCGGTGGTCTACTACTCGCAGCTGATGACGGTCGCCTACGGCGGTTCGGCCAAGGAGGCCGGCCTCGACGGCAACATCATCCGCGCCACCCAGCTGGAAGCGATCGCGGCGAAGTAGTTTCAATCTGCCACTGTCGAAAAAAAAGCCCGCGAATGCGGGCTTTTTTGTCTCCATCGTCGCCCCTCCCGCCCCGAGGGGCGGCGTGGTGAGCTTTGGGCCGGCGACGATCCGCAGCCGGCCTTGACCGCGAACCGGCCGAGCGACCACCGCGAATGCGCGGGTCTCCAGTCTGCCTGCGCTCGAGTCTCGTCTTGAACCGTGGCGGACACAACGGTACGGTGAGGGCAAAAGAGGGGTTGAATTTCCTATCCTTTATGAGCACAAGGATCATGCAAGAACGTGGCGCAAGTTGCGGAAGTCGGGCCAGCAGACGGTGGATATTGTCCTGGGTCGCCGCTGCAATCTTTGCGGCCGGGCAGGTCCAGGCTGGCGAAAAAGTTCCCGTATTGATTTATCACCAGATTGTTGAGGGCGCTGACACCGGGGGCGAGACGTCTATCGGCTTGCAACGCTTTGCAGAACAGATGCGATATCTGCGCGAAGCGGGTTATACGACCGTGAGTACCCGTGACCTTGTCGCCTACATGCGGGGCGATATCGAACTGCCGGAAAAATCAATTGTGCTAACGTTTGACGACGGTTGGAAAAATGTTTTGAATGTTATTCCCGTGCTCAATGAGTTTCAGTTCAAGGCGTCGTTCTGGATCATCACTGAATTGGGTATCGGCCAGGGTTACGTGGAGTGGTCCGACGTCATTGCGCTCAGCAAGAACCCGGATTTCGAAGTGTATTCCCACACGGCAACGCATCCATGGGACCCCTGGAGCAACCTGGTGACTTGGGTCGATGGCGACGATCCCCGTTTCGGACCGGCCGATGCCTTGCGCGAACTGGCGGATTCGAAGCGGCTCCTTGAGGATAAGCTCGGGCGGCCAGTCCCCTACCTTGCCTGGCCTGTCGGCTGGTACAACGACCGTCTCGTTGAAATGGCGAGACAGGCCGGCTATGAAGGGTTGCTGACCGCCGAGGATGGCGCCAACGGTTCGGGTGACGACGTCTACCAGATCAGACGACTCTTTGTCGATGGTGCCTGCGACCTGAGCGCGTTTATTCGGCTGATCAATTCACACCGCTATGAGTCGTGCGCACAAGGTGCCTGGGTAACCCGCGGCCATTCTCCGGCGCCATACCGACACTAGGGTCTGTTGACATCTGCGAACCCGCTATGGCCGCGTTACTCGTGGCGGTGGTCTACGGCGGCAGCGCCAAGGAAGCCGGACTCGACGGCAACATCATCCGCGCCACGCAACTGGAAGCGATCGTGGCGAAGTAAGCCCCGGCGACCCGTTCTAAAGAGTCCGCGCCAGCGGGCTTTTTTGTTTGGTGTTTGAGCCGCGTTTAGGTGGTGGTAGCCTTAAATTCGTTGTGTTCATGGATTGCGCGAACGTGGTGTTGACATCGCATACCCGGAGGGGAAGAACATGAGTCCACATCGGAAATTCCGGCTTAGCGGTAAACCCGTCTTGGGTTGGATGATGCGTGCAAGAACAACCGCCGTCGTTGCCCTCGGCCTGCTGCCGATTTTGGTGGTACCCTCGGCCAGCGCGGCGAACTGGGTTCCAGGGAGAGAGGTGTCGGAGTCCGCCAACCCCGATACTTTCTTCTGGATCAATCTGGACGAGGTCAGAGAAGAGACGGTGATGGTGTATGCTGGAAGCGAATCCGGCCGTCGCCGCCTTCGCATGTTCAGGAAGGCTGCAAGTAAGACGACCGGGCGGAATCCTGATCAAAGCGGCTTCAGGTTTCCTCGCGATCAGAAGAACCCTCCGGAATTAAACGAGGCTTTCGATTGCGCGAGTGGCGACGGTTTTGTCTTTTCCCCCCTTGATGGCAAAAAAGTGTGGGTTATTACTACTGGTCGTCGCAAACTGTCCAAAGCGTCTGTGTCGGAGCCCATGGTCTTCAAGCGGATCTGTGGCCGGTAAGACTGGACCACGATTATCTGTGAGCAACTCCAGTCGTTTCAGGTAGGCAAGCCGGGCTTGGCGGCGTGGGTAGACCTGTTGATGCTCCACGCCATCTCCGCCGGCACCTCGGTTTGTGCCGTGCTCAACGTGCGCCAGTGAATTGAAACGGTGGATACCGCCGTTTCGACGCACAAGCAAAGTTCCGTAGACTGTCGATGTAGCTGTTGGGCTCAAAGGACCGGGCTTCGTACTTCGCAGTGGCGGGATCGAACTTGCCGGCTTTGAAAAATCCACCTATCAGAGTTTCTATTTGGTCTTTATCGTCGTTTGGTACATAGGCAATCTTCCAATACGTGTTTCTGCTGCAGCTATAGGCACGTCGCTGTGTGACTCCTCCACACATGTCAACGATAACGACTACATCGGCTCGGGAATCGAACACCGCCGAATCCGTGTCGATGGCCTTCCGTGCACAGCGCTCAGAATGCCTCGCGTCCTGGGGCACATCCACCCAATTCTCCGCACGAACCGTGACAGGCACTAACACGGCAATTCCAAGCGCGGCGTTGAAAGCGACCCCTCGTAATGTACGCATCATTTTTCTCAGGCGACATCCTCTTATCCCAAGAGCAAAGGCCATCTAGTACGTCCTCATAGGTTTGCCTTCCTCAACCAAGTAACGCCCGTATACGTCCGGCAATCCCGCGCAACTCCACGCCGCGGTTGTTACTGTCCAAAAGTTCCGCAAGTTTCGCCAAGCTGTGATCGTAATACCCGCGGGGGTAGACAGGCTCCATCCTGGAAATCGCCGTATTCAGCAGCGCCGTCAGCTTTTCGTGTAGTCCCTGTTTCGCGTACAACCGCGCCAGCAGCGCCAACATGCGAATGGTGTGGCCATTGGCATAGCCGTCGATCTCGGCCCACATCGCCATCGCCCGAGAGGCGAAGCCATCGACCGCGGCATCCCGGCCGAGGATATCGTACAGGAACGCCAGATCGTGCAGGCATTTCGCAACGGCAGTGTGCTTGGGGCCGTGGGTGCGCTGCAAGAGTTCAAGGCGGTGCAACATGGGCGCCTCGGCGCCCTGATGCCGACCCGCCTCCCAGTAATAGTCGACCAGCTCGCCGAGCGCGGTGGCGAGCACCGATTCATCTTGGCCGTGTCCCTGCAAACTTGCTACACGTGCCCGCAGCGCGGCTTCTTTTTGGTCCTCTGACATCATGAAGTCCCCACGACGGCAGCGACGTTGTCCTTGTGGACGGAAATGGTGACATACTATTTCTTCGGGAGATAGCAACTGACCCTGCGCGCTTGCCTGTAAATCGTTCGTACTACGAAACTCAAGCAAATCGCAGCGAAACGGGTTTTTCACTCCGTTCAGGAAAAGCCCGCGTCAGCGGGCTTTTTGTTTTCCGTGCCGGGTGCCAGAATCGTCCACCATGACGACCCCACTCGATATCGCCCTCATCGGTTGCGGCCGGCGCGCGCAACGCGTCTATTTTCATGTCCTGCCGAAGCTGCCCAAGAAAGTACGTGTGGTCGCCGTGTGCGACCCGGTGGCGGCCAATCGCGACGCCGCGGCGGCGCATTTCGGCGCGCCGGGCTTCGGTTCCCTGCGCGAGCTGTTGCGGACAAAGCCCATGGCCGCGGCGCTCGTGGCCACGCCGCCGTCCTCGCACCACGCGGTTTCCTGTCTGCTGTCGGCGCACGGTATCCACCACCTCGTTGAAACGCCGATCTGCGATACGTTGCGTCAGGCGCGCGACATGGCGGCGCAGGCCGCGCGGCACGGCGTCGTGTTTCGCGTGGCCGAGCAGTTCTGGCGCGACCCGGTTGACCTGCTCGCACGCCAACTGATGGCGGCCGGTGTCCTCGGCCGGGTGGGGCGCATCACACACTTCCAGGCGCATCTCGGTTACCACAACAATTCACGCCATCAGGTCATGGCCGGCGGCGCGCCGCTGGCGGTGAACGCCGTCGAGAGCCGCATGGATACCGTGCACTACATCAACACGGAACGACACCACCGCGACGAAACCTTCCGCAACCGCTCGTTCTATTTTCCCGGCGGCCTGCTCGTTACCGACCTCGCCGGCAACATCAAAGGCGCGCTCGGACGCTACGATCGGCCGGGCCTGATGGAAATCGACGGCACGCACGGCGCCATCGTGCAGGAAGCCACCGGCCACTGGAACGGCAAAGCCGAAGTTCGCCCCGTGCCGAAAGCCAGTCTTACCGACGGCAGCGGCGGCTACAGCGAAAGTTATCCGATCGTTTATCGCTACCGCGACGCCGATGGCCAGACGCAGACCTTGTCTGTGCACGGCAAGGCCGACGGCCTCGTCTTTCTCGGCGCGCATGTCGAGCTGCCGCAGGCCCGGTTCGCAGTCGAGAATGAATTTGCGTCGCTGGGCGTGGCCACCCCCGGGCAGGCCGCGTTCGCCGGCGTGGTGCACGATTTCGCGCGCCTCGTGCGCCGTGCCGGCCCCGACCCCTTCACCGCCGACATGGCTGTGATGTCGCTGCAGATGGACCTGGCGGCGGCGCTGTCCGCGGGCCGCCAGGGCGCCCAAGTGCGGATTGCCGAGCCGGAGATTGCGCAGGTAGACGCCGACCGTCTGGCTGCCGTGCAGGCGCAGTTCGGTTTCGATCCCCTGGATATCGAGGCGGTCGTGGGCCATGCGTTTCCCATGCCGTGACGCGCTGCCGCCGGTGGTCTAGAATTGACCGCCTGTCCGGAGTGAACATCCGCTCATCCCCCTGACCGCTTGGACTTTGGCAAGGTCGAGGGCTATCTTTTGAATATCGGTCAGCCACCGAACCGACCATGGAATCTTGAGAGCCAGGCAGCACGAATGAGCACGGCGTCGTCCCAGCTTTACCGCATCGTATTCAATGGCGAGGTCAACCGCGGCCATGACGTCACGCGCGTCAAGCGGAACCTGT
>CAKKQL010000164.1 GCA_919902095.1 Acidiferrobacterales bacterium | reverse complement strand
GCAGGCGCTTGGCCACGGCCAGCAGCGCACGCACGCCGGGGCTGCCGACACCGGCGTTGAGGCGCGCGAGCCCCTGTGCCACCAGAATACGGTTGTTGGCGTCGAGCGGCACTACGTCGGCGACGGTGCCGAGCGCCACGAGGTCGAGTAATAGCGCGAGATTGGGTTCCGTGACGTCTTGTTGCGAAAACCAGCCGCTGGCGCGCAGGTGCGCGCGCAGCGCCAGCATGAGATAAAACGCCACGCCGACGCCGGCGAGATGCTTGCTCGGAAATGCATCGCCCGGCTGGTTGGGGTTGACGATGGCATCGGCCTCGGGCAGCTCGGCGCCCGGCAGATGGTGATCGGTGATGAGCACCTGCATGCCGTGGGCCCGGGCGGCGCGCACGCCCGCGACGCTCGAGATGCCGTTGTCGACGGTGATAATCAGGTCGGGATTCTGCTGCGCCGCGAGCGCGACGATCTCCGGCGTAAGCCCGTAACCGTACTCGAAGCGGTTCGGTACCAGATAGCGCACGTCTTTCGCGCCCATCTGCGTGAGCGCGCGCACCACTACCGCACAACTGGTGGCGCCGTCGGCATCGAAATCGGCGACGATCAGGATGCGGCGCCGTTGCCGCAGGGCCTGGTCGAGCAGTGCCACGGCGCGATCCATCCCCCGCAGCAGCATCGGTGGCAGCAGGCGTTCCAGGGTGCAATCGAGCTCGGCGGCGGCGCCGACCTGGCGCGCGCGGTAAATGCGCCGCAGCACCGGATGCAGCTCCGCGGGCAACTGATCCTCCGATGCCGGCTGCGGCCGGCGGCAGAGAATCCGATCCGCCGGCTTCATGTATAGGCCGTCAGCGGTTTGCGCCAGCGCCACCAGCGCCGGGCGCTGCGTCGCGTCAGGTCGAACCGCCGACCGCTGTCCGTCAGCAGCGTCGCCTGCCCCAGCGCGCCCGCGCGGATGGCGGCAAACAGCGGCGCCAGCCATTCGTGCTCAAGTTTTTCCGCCGCCGCCGACCAGGCCTCCGGGTCGAGATACAGTTGCGGCTGGCGCAACTCATCCAGTACCACCAGATGGTCGCCGAGTTTTTCCGCCGCGCGCCGCCAGGCGTCGAAGCCGGCGGGCCGCGCCTGGCTTGGAACCTGCGCCAAGCGCGCGAATGCCAGGCTCAGTGGCTCCTCGCTCCAGAGGCCACTCCACGACACCGGCTTGATCTTGGGCAGGCGTCCGCCGCCCCAGAACCAGAGACTGTTGATCGGCAGCTTGCCGTTGCGTTCGCGTTCCTCGTTTACCTTCGCGGTGTGCAACAGAATCTGCATCTCGTTCAGGACGGTATGCCAGGCCTTGCCGTCCGTGCCGCGTGGCAGGTAGGGGTGAATGTCGCGGCCGATGACGTCTGCCAGCGGCGTGGTGGTCATTTTCGGCGCGCGCGGCGGCTTGAGATACCAGCGCCCCGGGCGCGCCGCCTTGAGCAGCCAGCCGTCGGCCTTGTAGTGCTCCATGATCTCGGCCACGAGCCGGTTGGCTTCGTCCTGGGTGACATCCAGCATCTGGCTGTCGGTGAGGACCAAACGGTCACGCTGGGGATGCAAGTGCACCGGGTCGGCGCGCAGCCACCAGCCGTTGTCGATCACGCCCATGTCGAGCACGCGCGTGACGGCCGCGACGGGCAAATCGCCCTCCGTGGGAATCTCGGCGCCAAAGATCTGGAACAGTGCGGACTCGAACCCGCGCGCCAGCCCGGCCCCGGGTTCGGCGCGTGCGAGCCAGGCATCGAGCGCCGGCAGCGACGGCGCCGGTTCAGCGGCGAGGGACGGGCCGAGCAGGCCCGGAATCAACAGCGTCAGGCCAGTGAGGGAAGTGTTGTTACCGGCGGCGGCCATGCAGGATCCAGGAGCGTTCGGGAATTCTTTGTGTCCATTCTACGCGATCGCCACTGGACCAGGCGTAGTACACGCCGTCAAAGCCGCTTAAGCCACTCGCTTACGGGTTCTTTGGCGGCGTCCGGCGCCAGCAAATGGTCGGCCTGCACGTCCACGCGACTCGGCTTCACATCCGCCGCCAGCTTTTCGTAGGTCATTTGGCTCGACCGCATCAAGCCTTCGGATTCCCGCGTCGGCGCGACCCACAGCACCGCCGTACCGGATTTGACGCGCGCGGCGTTCTTATAACTGTTCATTGGGCCTTGCGGATCGAAATAGTCCAGCACCGAACGCGCCGGGGCGCTCAGGCTGCGGCTGCGGTTGCCGGTGTTGAGATCGGTGAACGACATCAGTTCCGCTGCCTTTCCCTGTTCCACCAGGCGTCGTGCTTCAGCAACGCTCGCGCCGTAATGGTCGACAAAGACCTTGCCCTGCGCGTAACCGCCCGGTGCGATCAGCGCGATGCCGTCCACCTGACGCTGGGTCACGTAATAGAGTGCGGCCGACGCACCTTGGCTGTGACCGACGACGGCGATTTTTTTCGCGCCCTTGGCGCGCAGCTCAGCGGCCGTGGCATCGATCTCGGTTACGAATGCGTCGGCGCCTTTGTCGTAGGCACGGCGCCCAGACCACGGCATCTCGGGGCTGACGACCAGAAAACCTTCTCCCGTCAGAAAATTCGCCAGCCCCGACGTATAGCCTTCGGGCTTGTCCCATTTTCCGTGTAGCACGACCACGCCGATCTTGTCGGCCGCCGGCGTGTTGGCGGACAGCCCGGCGCCGACTAACAGGCTGAGCGCAAGCAGCCAATGGGATAGTTTCATGGATATTTCCCGCGGCAGACTTCTATTGTTAGCGATTCGCCGCGCGCGAGGCATCAATGCGCAAGGTTCTCAAGGATAGCCTTCTTGACCTCGGAAAGTTCGGCCTTGACCTTGAGCATCGGGCCGGTGCTCTGCTTGATCGCGGTGTCGGGGTCTTTGAGGCCGTGGCCGGTGAGCGTGCAGACGATGCGGCTGCCCTCCCTGATCCGGCCCTTCTTGATGTCGTGCAGTGCGCCGGCGAGCGCGGCCGCCGAGGCCGGCTCACAGAACACGCCCTCTTTCTGCGCCAGCAACTTTTGCGCCGCGAGAATATCCTCGTCCGTGCACTTGTCGAACCAGCCGTTCGATTCCTTCTGCACCACCCAGGCCTTGTCCCAGGACTGCGGATGGCCGATGCGAATCGCGGTGGCGACGGTCTCGGGGTTGTCCACCATCTTGCCGAGAATGAACGGCGCCGCGCCCGCGGCCTGGTAGCCGACCATCACCGGCCGGTTGTTCACGATGCCGTGGTCGGCGTACTCGCAGTAGCCCATCCAGTGGGCGGTGATGTTGCCGGCGTTGCCGACCGGCAGGCAGTGATAGTCCGGCGCGGCCCCGAGTTCCTCGACGATCTCGAACGCCGCCGTCTTCTGCCCCTGCAGGCGATAGGGGTTGATCGAGTTCACGATCGTCACCGGCGCCTCGTTGGCGACGTCCTTGACGATCTGCATGCCGG
>CAKKQL010000163.1 GCA_919902095.1 Acidiferrobacterales bacterium | reverse complement strand
CGGTGGCGCGCGGCAGCATGCCGTACTCGGCGGTCACCCAGCCCTGGCCCTTGCCCTTGAGGAAGAACGGCACTTTTTCCTCGACGCTCGCGGTGCACAGCACGCGCGTGTCGCCGAACTCGATCAGCACCGAGCCTTCGGCGTGCTTGGTGTAACGGCGGGTGATTTGGATATCGCGCAACTGGTCCGGCGCGCGGTGGCTGGGTCGCATGCAGGCAAGATACAAGATGCGAGGGACGCGACACAAGCGACGCGTCCTTACTTCCGCGTGCCTTTACCCTTGTGCCTCGTATCTATGCTTTTAACGTAGTCCTCGAGATCGCGGATATCGCGCGCGATGTCCTTGACGGCCTTGGCCGCGGGTGCTTTCGGCGGACGGCCTTTCTGCGCGGCGGTGACGCGCGCGCCGTGCTCCCAGAGTTCGTTCGAATCCACCTCGCCGGCGCGGTTGCCCTGCAAGGGCGCGGCCCGGGTCGCCGCTTCCTCCCAGCGCAGGCACACGGCGCTCAGGTTGTCGCTGTCGGCGCCCATCTTTTTTTCCGCCGCCGCGAGCATGTCATCGACGGCTTCCTCGACCGATGGCCGTTGCAGGAAGGCAATAAGTTGTTCCGGCGGCAGCGCTTCCCACAGGCCGTCGCTGCACAGGAGCAGCAGGTCGCCGTATTCGAGCCGCGTCTCTTCACCGAGGCTGATGGTGGGACGGCTCGGCCCGCCGACGCACTTCAGCAGCCGGCTCTTCTGCGGATGGTCGCGCATCTCCTCGTCGCTCAGCAGTCCTTCCTGTCGCAGCGCCTCGGTGGTGGTGTGGTCATGCGTGCGTACCCGCAGGCGCCCGCCGCGGACGTGATACAGCCGCGAGTCGCCGACGTGCGCCCAGTAGGCAAAGCCGTTCTGCACCAGGCACAGCACGCAGGTGGTACGCGGCGTCAGCTCCGGCGTGGCCTTGGCATATTCGTAGATGGCGTTGTGCGCCTGCAGGATGCTGAGCGCGAGAAACGCCGACGGCTGCTGGATGACGGGCTGGCGGATTGTGCGAAACGCGCGCACCACGGTCTGGGTGAGCAGCTCGGCGGCGGTCTCGCCGCCGCGGTGGCCGCCGAGGCCGTCGGCCAGCACCATCAGCACGGCGTTGTCACGCTCGGCGTGCGCCACCCGGTCCTGGTTGGTCGGACGCGAGCCACGCAGGCTTTGGTGGGCGATCTGGTATTTCATGGCGCGCGTTTGCGCCAGGGGAGCAGGCGGTTGATGAAGCTGTCGGCGTCGAGACTGTCGGGCAACGCCCGGAACGCCGCGAGCAGCTCGTCCGCGCTTTGCGGGCGTTCGAGCTGGTCCAGCCGCAGACAGGTATCCACGATCTCGAGCAACGGCTTTGAGTAGTGACGTGCGAATTGCTTGACCGCGGGTTTGAGCGTGTCTTTTTCGACGCGCGTCGGCGAGGGCGGCGGCGCCTTGCCGCTCATGCACGCCCATATCGAGGCGCCGAGGGCGTAGAGATCGCTCCATGGACCCAGGTGGCCCTGGGCGTGCTGTTCGGGCGGCGCGAAGCCCTGGGTGAGCGTCTGCAGGCTGCGCTTTTTCTCGGTCATCGCCGCCTGCGCCGCGCCGAAGTCGAGCAGCATCGGGTGGCCGCCGGGGCGCAGATAAATGTTCGCCGGTTTGATATCGAGGTGCAGCAGGCCGTGCGTGTGCAGCACCGCCAGGCCCTCGAGCAATTCCGGGAACACGGTGCGGATGAATTTTTCCGACAGCCGCCCGTGGCGCTTGATGTACGAGCGCAGGTCCTTGCCGGTCTCGTAGTGCATCACCATGTAGACGGTGTTGTTTTCGCGGAAGAAGTCGGTGACGCGCACGATGTTGGGGTGCTTGATCTTGGCGAGCGCGGCGGCCTCCTCGAAGAAGCGCTTGATGCCGTGGCGGAAGGTGGCGGTCGATTCGCCGGTGAGCGCTGTCACCGTCACGCCGTCGCGGCGCGTGGCCTGGTTCGAGGGCAGGTATTCCTTGATGACCACGCGCTGGTGAGTGCGCGTGTCGACGGCGAGATAGACGATGCTGAAGCCGCCGACGCCCAGAACCTTGGCGAGGCGGTAGTGATGCAGCAGGTAGCCTTCCGGCAGGGCGATCTGGGCCTTCATGGCGCCGCGCGCCGCGCGCGTCTCCGGTTTGGGGGAAAGACGTGTATCATGGGATAGACATATATCCCAAAACGACTAATCCCGCGACCCGGTCGTCACGTCCCGTGAGCCCTCGTGTCTGAGGAGTGGCGCAGGGATGTAGCGCCCAGTGCCCGAGGCGAACGCTCTTTCGGCAATGGGCGCAGGTCGCCGGGATGAACGATGTTACCGTGGGCGCTAATGCCGCCGTTTCCGAAAGAGCTTCGCCTCGGAAGCCGGCGACTACCGTTTACGGAGCCGAGGACGCAAACCCATGATCCACAGCATGACCGCCTTCGCGCGGCGCGAGACCGACACGCCGTGGGGCACCCTGACCTGGGAGCTGCGCTCGGTGAACCACCGCTACCTCGACTTCGGCGCGCGCCTGCCCGAGGAACTGCGCGGGCTCGAACCGAAGGTCCGCAGCCTCGCCCAGGCGCGCCTCAAGCGCGGCAAGGTGGACGGCACCCTCTGGTTCACGCGCCTGGCGTCGGCCGACATGGCGTTCGACGCCGAGCAGGTGCGCCGCCTGATGGCGGCCGCGGGCGAGGCGCAGCGGCTCGCCGGCAGCGGGCTGGCGCCGCTGCGCGCGATCGACGTGCTGCGCTGGCCGGGGGTGGTGACGGGCGCAACACTGGACGTCGAGGGCATCGGCGCCAGCGCGCTCACGTTGCTCGCGCGCACGCTCGACGAGCTGGTGGAAGCGCGCTCGCGCGAAGGCGCGCAGCTGCGGGACTTGCTGCTCCAGCGCCTGGCGACGATGGAACGAATCATAACCGACACCCGGGCGCTGCTGCCCGAAGTGATCCGGCTCTACCGCGAGCGGCTGGAATTGCGCCTTAAGGAAATACGCGAACAACTCGAGCCGGCGCGGCTCGAGCAGGAGATGGTGCTGTTCGCCAACCGCATCGACGTCGCCGAGGAGCTCGACCGGCTCGCGGCACATGTTTCCGAAATCCGCCGCGTGCTGGACGCGCCCGAGCCCGCCGGCCGGCGGCTGGATTTTCTCATGCAGGAACTGAACCGCGAGGCCAACACCCTCGGTTCCAAGGCCGCGGATGTGCGCGTCACCAACGCCTCGGTCGAGCTCAAGGTGCTCATCGACCAGATGCGGGAACAGATACAAAATATCGAGTAAGAGTTTAAAATCGCAGTATGGGAAAGCTTTTTATATTCTCCGCCGCCTCCGGCACCGGCAAGACCAGCTTGGCGCACGGGCTCATGAAGCGCGTGCGTGACTTGGCGTTCTCGGTGTCGCACACCACGCGCGCGCCGCGCCCGGGCGAGACCCACGGCGTGCATTACTATTTCGTCAACCCGGCGGAGTTCGAGCGCATGGCCGCCGCCGGCGAGTTCCTTGAGCACGCGCAGGTGTTCGGTAACCGCTACGGCACCTCGCGCAAGGTGATCGAAGACCTGTTCAAGGAGGGCAAGAGCGTGATCCTCGATATCGACTGGCAGGGCGCGCGCGCGATCAAGGCAAAAATGCCCGAGGCCGTGAGCATCTTCATTCTGCCGCCGTCGCGGGCGGCGCTTGCGGAGCGCCTCAATGGCCGTGCCCAGGATGCGCCCGAGGTCATTGACAGGCGCATGGCCGAGGCGACCGCGGAGATGAGCCATTACCGCGAGTACGACCAGGTGGTGGTGAACGACGACTTCGAGGCCGCGCTGGCCGATCTGGTGGCCATCATCAGCGGCCGCGGGCGGCCGCGGCCGCTGTCCATCGATATAAAGTCATTGCTGCGGACAGTGGAAAATCCCGCCTGATATCAGTAAGATAGGGTTTCAGTCAGTCCCGCCCGCGGTTTTTGAGGCGTTCCTGGGCAGTGACATCCGGTTCCCGCGCGTTTTACTGCGTACATCATTTGATTACTATTCGAGGTATTAGGTATGGCTCGTGTCACCGTAGAAGATTGTCTGGACAACGTGGAGAACCGCTTCCAGCTCGTGCTGGTGGCGGCCAAGCGCGCCCGTCAGCTTAACCTCGGGGCGGATCCCCAGGTGGAGCGCGAGAACGACAAGACCACGGTCATCGCCCTGCGCGAAATCGCGGACGGTCACGTGACCAACGCCATTCTGGACGAGGAGCCGCAGCCGGCGGTCGAGGCACATGAAATCGCAGCCAACCAAACCGACACGGACGGACCTGCCGCCGAAGGCGCCGCGCCGGGAGGCGGAACCCCGGACTGACGCGGCGTCGGGAC
>CAKKQL010000162.1 GCA_919902095.1 Acidiferrobacterales bacterium | reverse complement strand
CGGTGGTGACCAAGCCGTTCCCGTTCGAGGGCAAGAAGCGCATGGGCATCGCCGAGCAGGGCATCGCCGAGCTCACGCAGTACGTCGATTCCATCATCACCATCCCGAACGAGAAGCTGGTGGCGGTGCTCGGCAAGGATGCGTCGCTGCTGGATGCCTTCGGCAAGGCCAACGAGGTGCTGCAGAACGCGGTGCAGGGCATCGCCGAACTCATCACCCGTCCGGGGCTCATCAACGTCGACTTCGCCGACGTGCGCACAGTGATGTCGGAGATGGGCATGGCGATGATGGGCGCGGCCATGGCCACCGGCGAGCACCGCGCGCGCGAGGCGGCGGTCGCGGCGGTGTCGAGCCCGCTCTTGGAGGACATCAACATCTCGGGCGCGCGCGGCATTCTGGTCAACATCACTGCCGGCCTGAGCATGTCCATCGGCGAGTTCGAAGAGGTGGGCAACGCCGTGAAGGAATACGCCGCCGACGACGCGACGGTGGTGATCGGCACGGTGATCGACCCGGAGATGGGCGAGGAGATGCGGGTGACGGTGGTGGCCACCGGCCTCGGTCAGGACAAGCGCAAGCAGACTTATAAGGTAGTGAAGACCGGGACCGGCACCACGGATTACGAGATGCTGGACACCCCGACGGTGATCCGCAACCGGCGCTCCGACCGCCCGGGCGCGGCGGCCGGCGGGCAGGCGGCCATCGAGTACCTCGACATCCCCGCGTTTCTGCGGAAACAGGCCGATTAGGCGCGGTTCCACCCCGCTTATCGGGGGTTCGGCCGGAAATCGCGGGGCTGCAGCCAAAACGGCTGGACAGCGTGGAGGTTTTACCCTTAAATACGGGCATATATACGCCTTATTCGTGGACGGTTTTCCCCCGCCGGCGGCCGGCTTGGCGCGCGGGATTCCCGGTTCCGATAGCGGTGTTGCCCGGGCGGAGGAGCTTGCGGGCGGCGAGAACGGCAGAAAAGACAGACAGCCAACAATAAATGGTCAAGCAACGCACCCTCAAAAACATCATCCGCGCCACCGGAGTCGGACTGCACACGGGCGAGAAGGTCTACCTGACGCTTCGCCCGGCCGCGGTCGATACCGGTATCGTCTTCCGCCGCATCGATCTCGCCGAGCCGGTCGAGATCCGTGCCTGTCCGGAGAATGTTTCCGACACGCGGCTGTCCACCACGCTCATGAGTCAGGGCGTGCGCGTCTCCACCGTGGAGCACCTGATGTCGGCGTTTGCCGGCTTGGGGATCGATAACGCCTATGTTGACCTCACCGCCGCCGAGGTGCCGATCATGGACGGCAGCGCCGGCCCGTTCGTATTCCTGGTCCAGTCGGCCGGTATCGCCGAGCAGCTCGCGCCCAAGCGCTTCATCCGCATCAAAAAGCAGATCCGGGTCGAGGACGGCGACAAATGGGCCTGTTTCGAACCGTTCGAGGGTTTCAAGGTTGCCTTTACCATCGATTTCAACCACCCGACGTTCAAAAACTCCACCCAGTGCGCCAGCATGGACTTCTCCACGACGTCATTCGTGAAAGAAGTCAGCCGCGCGCGTACATTCGGCTTCATGGGCGACCTCGAGGCGCTGCGCAACGTGGGGCTCGCCCTCGGCGGCGGGCTCGACAACGCCATCGTGCTCGATAATTACCGCATCCTGAACGAGGATGGCCTGCGCTACGAGGACGAGTTCGTGAAGCACAAGGTGCTCGACGCCATCGGCGACCTGTACCTGCTCGGCCATCCGCTGGTCGGCGCCTTCAGCGCCCACAAGTCCGGCCACAAACTGAACAACCGCTTGCTGCGGCTGCTGGTCGCCGAGCAGGATGCCTGGGAGCTCATCACCTATCGGGAAAACGAAGAGCCCCCGATCGCCTTCATCCGTACCGTGCCTGCCGTTTAAGTCTGTCGCGGAGGTCGCAACTATGAATATCATCCTGGTGCCAGGCAGTCGTCACGGGAAGGGCAACAACATCTCCCTGTCCGCACGCCAGGTGTTGCTGCTGGTGCTGGTGCTGGGTGTATTCCTGCCGGCGCTGGTCGGTGTTGTGGCCCATCAGCTGCAGGGCATGGTTGCCGAGCAGACCGATGAGATCGCGATGATCAGCGCCCAGAAGCGCGAGCTCGCCGCGCAGCGCGCCGCCGTCAATGAGGCGCGGCGCGAGGCGGTCACGCACTTGAACGCGCTCGCGCAGCGCATGGGCCAGATGCAGGCGCAGGTGCTGCGGCTCAACGCCCTCGGCAGTCGCCTGACGCGCATGGCCGGTCTCGATCCGCGCGAATTCAATTTCTCCGCCGAGCCGGCGATGGGCGGCCCGGAAAAGACCACGGCCGCCGCGCCGTCGCCGGCCCTGACCGGATCGATCGATCGCCTGGCGGGCGAGCTCGACCGCCAGCAGGAGCGCCTGGTGGCGCTGGAAAACCTGTTGCTGGACCGCAAGCTGAATGCCGCGGTCACGCCCTCGGGCTGGCCGGTGGAAGGCGGCTGGGTATCTTCGGGCTTCGGCCGGCGCGCCGATCCGTTCACCGGCCACCAGTCCATGCACGAAGGCATGGACATCGCGACCCGCTACGGCTCGTCGATTCAGGCCATGGGTGACGGTCTCGTGACCTTCAGCGGCGACAAGGCCGGTTACGGTCTGATGGTGGAGATCACGCACGACAGCGCGCTGGTGACGCGTTACGCGCACACCAGCGGGGCGCTGGTGAAGGTCGGTGACCGGGTGCAGAAGGGACAAGCGATTGCGCTGGTCGGCACCTCCGGCCGCAGCACCGGCCCGCACCTGCACTTCGAGCTGCTGCGCGACGGTAATCCGGTCAATCCGCTGCGCTACCTGCAACAGGCGAGCAACAAGCCGTAAACCTGCGCCCAAGCTTCAAGTTCCGCGGTTTTTCCTCCATAATCTGCCCTCCCTGAATTCCCGGCTGTCGCCGGGCAAGACGTATTCATGCTGACCGCCACCCTGACCAAGATTTTCGGCAGCCGCAACAGCCGCCTGCTCAAGCGTTTGCAGCAGGACGTGGCGCGCATCAATGCGCTCGAGCCGGAAATCGCTGCGCTCCCGGACGACCATCTGCGCGCCAGGACCGCGGAGTTCCGCGCGCGCCTCGCGCGCGGCGAGGAACTCGACAGCCTGCTGCACGAGGCCTTCGCCGTGGTGCGCGAGGCCTCGAAGCGCACCCTCGGCATGCGCCATTTCGACGCCCAGCTCATCGGCGGCATGGTGCTGCACCAGGGCAAGATCGCCGAGATGCGCACCGGTGAGGGCAAGACGCTGGTGGCGACGCTCGCGGCGTACCTCAACGCGCTGCCCGGCAAGGGCGTGCACGTGGTGACGGTGAACGACTATCTCGCGCGCCGTGACGCCGAGTGGATGGGGCGGCTCTACGGCTTTCTCGGTCTGAGCGTGGGCGTGGTGGTATCGCACCAGGATTCGCAGGCCAAGCGCGACGCCTACCGCGCCGACATCACCTACGGCACCAACAACGAATACGGCTTCGATTATCTGCGCGACAACATGGCGTTCCGCGCCGAGGAGCGCGCGCAGCGCGGCCTGCACTTCGCCGTGGTCGACGAGGTGGACTCGATCCTGATCGACGAGGCGCGCACGCCGCTCATCATTTCCGGTCCGGCGGAAGAGAGCACCGATCTGTACGTCAAGATCAACGCCATCATCCCGCGACTCGTGCGGCAGGCAGCCGAGGACGGTCCGGGGGATTACAGCGTCGACGAAAAGACCCGCCAGGCGTTCCTCACCGAGGCCGGCCACGAGAAGGTCGAGAAACTGCTCGCCGAGGTCGGGCTGCTGGTCCAGGGCGGTGACCTGTACGACGTCTCCAACATCATGCTGCTACACCACCTCAATGCCGCGCTGCGCGCGCACGCGCTGTTCCGGCGCGAGGTCGATTACATCGTGCGCGACAACGAGGTCATCATCATCGACGAATTCACCGGGCGCATGATGCAGGGACGGCGCTGGTCCGACGGTCTGCACCAGGCGATCGAGGCCAAGGAAGGGGTGGCGATCCAGCACGAAAACCAGACGCTCGCGACCATCACGTTCCAGAACTATTTCCGCCTGTACAAGAAACTCGCCGGCATGACCGGCACCGCCGATACCGAGGCCTTCGAGTTCCAGCAGATCTACGGTCTCGAGGTGGTGGTAATTCCGACGCACGTGCCGATGGTCCGCGCCGACCTGCCGGACCAGATCTACCGCACCGGGCACGAGAAACACACCGCGGTCATCGTCGACATCAAGGACTGCCATGCGCGCGGCCAGCCGGTACTGGTCGGCACCACCTCGATCGAGTCCTCCGAGCTCCTGGCGCGTCTGCTCGGCCAGGAGAAGATTCCGCACGAGGTGCTGAACGCCAAGCACCACGAGCGCGAGGCGATGATCGTCGCCCAAGCCGGACGGCCGAAGGCCGTGACCATCGCCACCAACATGGCTGGCCGCGGCACCGACATCGTGCTCGGCGGCAACTTCGAGATGGAGCTCAAGGAAAGCGGCGCCGACGAGGCCCAGAAACAACAGCTGCGCGAAGCCTGGCAGCGGCGCCACGAGCAGGTCGTGGCGGCCGGCGGCCTGCACGTGATCGGCACCGAGCGCCACGAGTCGCGGCGCATCGACAACCAGCTGCGCGGCCGCTCCGGCCGCCAGGGCGACCCGGGCTCCTCGCGTTTTTACCTCTCGCTCGAGGACAACCTGCTGCGCATCTTCGGTTCCGACCGGCTCTCGGGGCTGATGCGGCGGCTCGGCATGCAGGAGGGCGAGGCGATCGAGCATCCGTGGGTCACGCGCGCCATCGAGAACGCCCAGCGCAAGGTCGAGGGGCGCAACTTCGACATCCGCAAGCAGTTGCTCGAGTACGACGACGTCGCCAACGACCAGCGCAAGGTGATCTACGAGCAGCGTAACCGGCTGATGGACGTGGACGATATTTCGGAATCCACCGCCGGCATCCGTCACGAGGTGGTGAACGAAGTCATCGACCAGTTCATTCCGCGCGAAAGCCTCGAGGAGCAGTGGGACGCCAGGGGTCTCGAGGAACACCTCGACCGCGAGTACGGCCTGAAGCTGCCCGTGGTCCAGTGGCTGGCGCAGGAAACCGGGCTCGAAGAGGAAAAGCTGCGTGCGCGTATCGCCGAGGCCTTCGACCGCATGCAGACGGAGAAGTCCGCCGCCATCGGGCCTGAAACCATGCGCCATCTGGAGAAGGCGGTGATGCTGCAGGTGCTGGACACGCAGTGGAAAGACCACCTCGCGGCGATGGATTACCTGCGCCAGGGTATCCACCTGCGTGGCTACGCGCAGAAGAATCCCAAGGAGGAGTACAAGCGCGAGGCCTTCGACCTCTTCACCGGCATGCTCACGCGCATTCGCCACGATGTCACGAGTCTGCTGGCGCGGTTGCAGGTGCAGGCGCCGGCCGAGGTCGAGGCGCTCGAGAAGAGCCAGCACGCGCCGCAGGAGGTGCAGTATCTACATCCCTCGGTCAACGAGCCGTCAGCGCCGGAAGAAAGCGGCGAGCAGGTGGCGCTGGCGCAGAAACCCGTGCGCACCGGCCCCAAGGTCGGACGCAACGACCCCTGCCCGTGCGGCAGCGGCAAGAAGTACAAGCAGTGTCACGGGAAACTGGCGTGACGGCAGAGCAAAGAAAAAAGAAGAAAGAGAAAAGCGAAGACCCTTTTCTCTTTACTCTTGGATCTTTTCTCTGATCTTGGTATGCCCGTAGGTCTCTCAGGTCTGCCATTCCTTCACCCCGTTCCCGGCATCCGCCTGGGCACGGCGCAGGCCGGCATCCGCAAGCCGGACCGGCGCGATCTGGTCGTGATCGAATGCGCCCCCGGCACCCAGGCCGCGGCGGTGTTCACCCAAAACCGCTTCTGTGCCGCGCCGGTGACGGTCGCGCGCGCACACCTGGCGCAATCGGCGCCGCGGGCGCTGCTGATCAATACCGGTTTCGCCAATGCCGGTACCGGCGCGCCGGGCGTGGCCGACGCGCGCGCCTGTTGCAGCGCGTTGGCGCAGCAACTGCAATGCGCGCCGCACGCAATCCTGCCGTTCTCCACCGGCGTGATCGGCGAGCGGCTGCCGGTCGAGCGGCTGGTTGCCGGCTTGCCGTCCTGCCTCTCGAACCTGGATGAATCCGGCTGGGGCGAGGCGGCACACGGCATCATGACCACGGACACCGTGCCCAAGGGCGCGTCGCGCCGTGTTGCTGTCGGCGGCCGCACGGTGACGGTGACCGGCATCGCCAAGGGCGCCGGCATGATCCGGCCGGACATGGCGACCATGCTGGCCTTCATCGCCACGGACGCGGCGGTTGCGCCCGACGCCCTGCAGGCGTGCCTGAACGCGGCCGTGAACCGGTCCTTCAACCGTATTACCGTGGATGGCGATACCTCCACCAACGACGCCTGTCTGCTGCTGGCCACGGGCCAGGCGGGCAATGCCCTCGTGCGCGATGCCGGCGGCGATGCCTATGCCGCACTCGCGCGCGCCGTCGCGGAGGTATGTACCGAGCTGGCGCAGGCCATCGTGCGCGACGCCGAGGGCGCGACCAAGTTCATGACGGTGGAAGTCAGCGGCGGGGCCTCGGAATCGGACTGCCTGGCGGTCGCCTACACCATCGCCCACTCGCCGCTGGTGAAGACCGCGTTCTTCGCCAGTGACCCGAACTGGGGCCGCATCCTCGCGGCGGTCGGGCGCGCGCCCATCGCGCAGCTCGATGTCGGCCGCGTCAGTCTCTATCTGGGCGACGTCTGCATCGCACGCCACGGCGCGCGCGCGGCGGACTACACCGAGGCGCGCGGGCTGGCCGTCATGCGCCAGCCCGAGATCCGCGTGCGTGTCGATCTTGGCAGCGGATCGTCCAGCGCCACGGTCTGGACCTCGGACCTGTCGCACGATTACGTGCGCATCAATGCCGAGTACCGCAGTTAATTCCGCAATTCACGTCGCGGTCGGCCTGCTCCTCGACCGCGGCCAGGTTTTCGTCACCCGCCGGCACCCCGACCGCCACCAGGGCGGCAAGTGGGAATTCCCGGGCGGCAAGTGCGAGGCCGGCGAAGCGGTGCTGGCGGCGCTCAAACGCGAGCTGCACGAGGAGCTTGGCATCGAGGTACGCGACGCGTGCCCTTGGATGCAGCTGCGTCACGCCTATCCCGACCGCGACGTGCTGCTCGATGTCTGGCGTATCACCGCTTGGGACGGCACGCCGCACGGGCGTGAAGGCCAGGAGGCGCGCTGGGCGAGCGTGCGTGAGTTGCCGGCGCTCGATTTCCCCGAGGCCGATCTGCCGATCCTGCGGCGGTTGTGGCTGCCGTCGCTGTACCTGATTTCGGACGCCGCCCGCCTTGGCCAGCCGCGTTTTTTGAGTTTGGTCGAGCGTGCGCTCAAGTCCGGCGCCCGCCTCGTCCAGTTGCGCGAGCCCGGCATGCCCGAGGCGGCGTATCGCAAGCTTGCCCGCGAGACCGCTCCGTTGTGCCATTGGCATGGCGCGAAACTGTTGCTCAACGCCGACCCGGCGTGGGTCGAGGACTGCGGCGCCGACGGCGTGCATCTCAACAGCCGGCGGTTGATGGCGTTGCGCGCGCGTCCGCTGGGGAATGGATTCTTCGTCGGCGCCTCGTGCCACAACGCCGGGGAACTGGCGCAGGCGACGCGTATCAATGCCGATTTCGCCGTGCTTGGGCCGGTCGCTAGAACCGCAAGTCATCCCGATGGCATTCCGCTTGGATGGGACAACTTCCGCATGCTGTGCGCCCAGACAATGTTGCCGGTCTATGCACTCGGCGGCATGCGGCCGGAAGACCTGCCGGTCGCATGCCGTGTCGGCGCGCACGGCATCGCCATGATCAGCGGCATCTGGCAGGCCGCCGACATCGAAGGCGCAGTGGTGGCCTGCGTGGATTAGGTCCGGCCCGCGGTTGCGGCCAGGGAAAGATAAGTGGTGTGCAGGCGCGCGACTTCGCGCTCGAGATGCGCGAGGTCCGAATTGTTGGTAATCACGTCATCGGCCTTCTGCAGACGTTCCCCACGGCCGGCCTGGCTGGCCATGATGCTCCGGATTTCGGGCTCGTTCAGGCCGCTGCGCGCTGTCGTGCGCTGCACGCGCGCGGCGTCATCGGCGTCGATAACCAGGACGCGGTCGACCAGGTCGGTGAATCCGGTTTCGATCAATAGCGGCACGACAATGATGCAATAGGGTGCGTGCAGCGCCTCAACCTGCCGTGTGACCGCCGCGCGGATACGCGGGTGCAGGATGGCCTCGAGGCGTGTGCGTTCGGCGGGATTGCTGAAAATCCGCTGACGTAACCATGCCCGGTCGATCCTGCCGCTGCTGTCCAGCGCCTCGCGGCCGAAGGCGGCCACGATGTCGCCGTGCGCCGGCTGGTCCGGCGCCGCCAGCGCGTGCGCGATTGCGTCGGTATCGATGACGGGAACGCCGTGGCGGGTAAAAAGCGCCGCCACGGTGGATTTGCCGCTGCCGATGCCGCCCGTGAGCCCGATGCACAGGGACGTGCGAGTGTCGCGAGAGTCAGGATGACGGGAGCGACCGATGCGGAGCATGGCCGGTCAAGCGCCGAAGCGCATGATCTGAAGATAAAACCGCGTAATGGCATCGCCCCACATCAGCGCCACCCAGCCGGCGCCGCACAGGAACGGCCCGAAGGGGATGGGCAGGCGCCGGTCGCGGCCGAAGAAGAGAATGAAGGCGATGCCGATAAGCGCGCCGAGCAGCGACGAGAGCAGGATGATGAGCGGCAGCTGCTGCCAGCCGAGCCAGGCACCGAGCGCGGCGAACAGCTTGAAGTCGCCGAAACCCATGCCTTCCTTACCGGTGGCCAGCCGGAACAACTGGTACACGAGCCACAGCGAGCCGTAGCCCGCGGCCGCGCCGATGACTGCGGACGGCAGCGGCGTGAAAACACCGGACAGATTGATCAGCAGGCCGGCCCACAGCAGCGGCAGGGTGATGTCGTCCGGCAGGATCTGCCGGTCGTAGTCGATGAAGGCGAGCGCAATCAAGGCCCAGGTCAGAAACAGCGCCACCAGGGCGGTGGGCGCAATGCCAAAACGCAAGGCGACGGCAAGCGACAGCATGCCCGTCAGCAGTTCGACCGCCGGATAGCGCCAGGAGATGGCCTGCCCGCAGGCCGAGCATTTTCCCCGCAGCCAGAGGAAGCTTAAGACCGGAATGTTTTCGAGCGCCCGAACGGCGTGACCGCAGTGCCGGCAGCGGGAGCCGGGATAAACGAGGTTGAAGGGCTCCGGTTTTGACGCCGCCGTTGCCGAAGGTCGCGCGTGTTCCTCGCACTGCTGCCGCCAGAGGCGTTCCAGCATGATCGGCAAGCGGTAGATGACCACGTTCAGGAAACTGCCCAGTATCAGCCCGAGGACAACCGCGAGCAGTGGAAACGCCGCAGGATAAGAGGCAAAAAAGGCGTGTATCGCAGTCATGGGCGATGGATGGCGGTTGGCAATATTTATCGTGCTTATTTTCCGGAAGGCGGGCCGTGTCCACGCCGGAACACCTGCAACCGCAAATTCAGCAGCTGCCGTTAGACCGTTGAAGCCATCTTGAAGATCGGCAGGTACATGGCAATGACCAGGCCGCCGATGATGATACCCAGAAACGCCATGATAATCGGCTCCAGCAGGCTGCTCAGGCCGGCCACGGCGTCATCCACCTCGCCCTCGTAGAAGTCCGCGACCTTGCCAAGCATGTTATCCAGTTCGCCCGACTCCTCACCGATGGCGACCATCTGAATGACCATGTTCGGAAACAGGCCGGTGGCGTTCATCGCCGCCTGCAGTTGCATGCCGGTGCTGACGTCGTTCTTGACGGCCAGCGTGCCCTCGTAATAGAGACGATTGCCGGTCGCGCCGGCCACCGAGTCCAGCGCCTCGACCAGCGGCACACCGGCCGCGAACATGGTGGCCAGGGTGCGCGCGAAACGCGCGATCGTGGCCTTCTTGACGATCACGCCGATCACCGGCGCGCGCAGCAGCAGCCGGTCCATGGTGTGCTGCGCCGTTGGCGAGCGCTTGTACATATAAGATGCGCCGACGACCGCGCCGACAACACTGCCAATGATGGCCCACCACCAATCCTGGAATACGCGTGACAAGTCAACCACCATCTTGGTGAGCGCCGGCAGGTCCGCCCCGAAACCCTTGAACAGGCTTTCGAACTGGGGAATCACGAAGATCAGCAGCACTGCGGTAATGATGAAGGCGACAACCACAACCGCCGTCGGGTAAAACAACGCCGATTTTATCTTGCCCTTGATGCCCTCGATCTTTTCCTTGTAGGTGGCGAGCTTTTCGAGGATGCCATCGAGGATACCAGCCTGCTCGCCGGCGGCCACCAGGTTGCAGTAAAGGGCGTCGAAATAGAGCGGATGTTTTCCCAACGCCTGGGTAAGACTGGTGCCGGACTCGACGTCCTGTTTGATGGCGTTCACCAGTCCCTGCACGCTTGGATTTTCGTGTCCCTTGCCGACGATGTCGAATGACTGGGCAATGGGGATGCCCGCCTGCAGCATGGTGGCCAGCTGGCGGGTGAAGATTGCGATGTCCTTGGGCTTGATCTTCTGTTTGAACGCGAACAGCGATCCGCGGCGCCGCTGTACCTTGAGCGGATTGATGCCCTGGCGGCGTAGCGAGGTATTGACCAGCGCGACGCTGCCGGCCTCCATTTCGCCTTTGGATTTCTTACCCTGTTTGTCGACACCTTCCCAGGTATAGATATCGAGCTTGGGTTTCTTGACGGCAGCCACGGTGGTGAATCAGTCGCCCCTAGGCATTGGTGACGTTCTCGATCTCTTGCAAGCTGGTGATACCGTCGCGCACCTTCTTCAGGCCGGACTCACGCAGATCGGGTATGCCTTCCTGGCGTGCCTGGGTTTCGATGTCCAGCTGGTTACCGCCGCGCATGATGATCGCGCCCGTAGCGGCCGAGAGGGGCATGACCTGATAGATACCCACTCGGCCCTTGTAGCCGCCGTTGCAGACGTCGCAGCCGACCGCGCCATATATGGTCAGATTGGGGAGGTCATTCTCCTTGAAGCCGGCTTTGAGCAATGCCTCCTTGGGAATATCAACGGGTTTCTTGCAGTTGGCGCAAAGACGGCGCGCCAGGCGCTGGGCAACGATCAGGTTCACGGCGGAGGCGACGTTGAATGCCGGCACGCCCATGTTGAGCAGCCGGGTGAGAGTCGAAGGGGCATCATTCGTATGCAGCGTGGACAGCACCATATGGCCGGTCTGTGCCGCCTTGATGGCGATCTCGGCGGTCTCAAGGTCGCGGATTTCGCCGACCATGATAATGTCCGGGTCCTGACGCAGGAAGGCGCGCATGGCCGAGGCGAAATTAAGCCCGGCCTTTTCATTGATATTGACCTGGTTGATACCCGCCAGATTGATTTCGACCGGATCTTCCGCGGTCGAGATATTGTTATCCGGCGTGTTCAGAATATTGAGCGCTGTATAGAGCGTAACGGTCTTACCGCTGCCGGTCGGGCCGGTGACCAGCACCATGCCGTAGGGCCGGTTGACGGCATCGAGGAAGAGCGTTTTTTGTTCTGGTTCAAAACCCAGTTTTTCGACGCCCAGGGTCGCGGACGTGGGATCCAGAATGCGCAGCACGATCTTTTCGCCCCAAAGTGTCGGCAAGGTGCTGACGCGGAAATCGATGGCGCGGTTTTTGGACAGACGCATTTTCATGCGCCCGTCCTGGGGGACGCGGCGCTCGGCGATGTCGAGCCGCGCCAGAATCTTGACGCGCGCCGCTATGCGGTTGGCCAGCGCGATGGGCGGATTGGTGATTTCCTGCAATATGCCGTCCTGGCGATAGCGTACGCGATAGGTTTTCTCGTACGGTTCGATATGGATGTCCGACGCACCGCGGTTGATGGCATCAATCAGCACCTTGTTCACGAACTTGACGATCGGAGCCTCATTGATGCCTTCCTCGCCGGTCGCGCCCGACGCCGGCGCATCTTCCTGGTCGGCGATCATCTCGAGATTGTCGAGGCTGTCGTCCGCCGTCAGTTGCGCAAGGCTGGTGTCATTGGCCGCCATGCATTTTTCGATGGCATTGCCGAGTTTGGCTTCCTCGACGAGGATCGGCTCGGTGCCGAGGCCGGTGTGAAACTTGATCTCTTCGATGGCTTGGAGATTGGTCGGATCGGCGATGGCGATGAACAGGCGCGAACCGCGCTTGTGCAGGGGCAGTACGCGGTGGCGGCGGATGATCTTTTCATCCAGCAGCTTGACGGGCGCACTCTCCAGGTCGAGCGCGTCAATTTCAAACAGCGGCATGCCGAAGGCATCGGAGGCGACGCGCGCAATGGTGGCGCTGTCGAGCTTTTTGCTCTCGACCAGCTGGGTGACGAAGGAGACCTTGTTGTTGAGGGCCTCGGTCTGGATGCGCTCGGCATCCTGCTGGCTCAGCAGTTTGTCGCGCACCAGCCGCAGTGACAGACCGCTCAGCGTGCTTGCCGTGTTTGGGAGGGCCATATGCTAACTTTTTGATTTACCTTATATATGTCCATCGGGAGCGGATGGCCTGCTGAAACTATAGATGACTTGGATTCGTAAACCAAATTCGCCCTAAATAATATTGACAGCTGTCATTCTGAGGCAGCGGACTATGTGTTAAACAAGAAAATGGTACGCGTCATGGTTTTCGAATTATCGTTCCTAGCATAGTCCGGTTATCCCGACTCTCTATAATCTAAGGAGGATGTGCCGCGCGGACACCATGTTAAAGGTCGAATGTCTTGACATGCTGGTAATTTCGATTTAGAATAATTCTAAATCGAGCAATCGATTTTTTATCAATCTAATTCAACCAGTTACTGGAAAACATTCTTAAATTGAGGAGTAAACACCATGAAGAATCTGAAAGGCAGCAAGACTGAAAATAGCCTCAAGGCCGCTTTTGCCGGCGAATCGCAGGCCAACCGTCGTTACCTCTACTTTGCCGCCAAGGCCGATGTGGAAGGTTACAACGATGTCTCCGCGGTGTTCCGTTCCACCGCCGAAGGCGAGACCGGTCACGCCCATGGCCACCTCGAATATCTCGAACAGTGCGGCGATCCGGCCACCGGCCTGCCGATCGGCGCCACCGCCGACAACCTGAAAGCCGCGATCGCCGGCGAGACCCACGAGTACACCGATATGTACCCGGGGATGGCCAAAACCGCGCGCGACGAGGGTTTCAGCGAAGTCGCCGACTGGTTCGAGACCCTGGCCAAGGCCGAACGCTCGCACGCCAACCGCTTCCAGAAGGCGCTCGACTCGCTCGGCAAGTAAGACCGAAGTTTATTCCGTCAGGTGAAGTCCGGGGCCGGCGCCACCGGCCCCGGCTTTCTGGGGCTCTGAAAAGCAGAAAGAGAATCAGACCATGGCTAAACCGACCGACGAAGGCCGGCGCGAAGGCGCAACCGAGACTGGCGATATGGTGGGACGAACGAGCGAAGCGAGTAGGGCTTCCATTTCGTATCGCGCCCCTCGCCTCGATCCCATCGGCGAAGGCAGCCTCCAGGCGCCCAGGCGTCACGCCCTCGATTGGCGCAATCCGGAATTTTACGACGAGGAAGCGCTGGCGAAGGAGCTCGAGCGTGTCTTTGACATCTGCCACGGCTGCCGTCGTTGCGTGAGCCTGTGTCAGTCCTTCCCGACGCTGTTCGACCTGGTGGATGAATCGCCGACCATGGAAGTCGACGGCGTAAAAAAGGAAGACTACGGGAAGGTCGTCGACCACTGCTATCTCTGCGATCTTTGCTTCCTGACCAAGTGCCCGTATGTGCCGCCGCACGAATGGAACCTCGACTTCCCGCACCTCATGCTGCGCGCCAAGGCGGTAAAGTTTCAGAAGAGCGGCGCCAGGTTCCGCGATCGCCTGCTCACCAGCACCGACACGGTTGGAAAGCTCGTAGGCATTCCGATCGTGGTGCAAACCGTTAACGCCTCGAACAAGATCAATGTTTTCCGCAAGGCGCTTGACAAGGTGCTGGGTATACACCCGGACGCGATCCTGCCGGAGTATCATAGTCGTACTTTCCGCAAGCGCTACGACGCTGCCGCCGCAGCCGGTGACGCGATGCCGACAGGCAGCACACGCGGGCGCGTGGCGCTGTATGCCACCTGCTATGGCAACTACAACGAACCGCAGGTCGCCGAAGATTTGGTAGCGGTGTTCCGCCACAATGGCATTCCCGTGACCATCGCCGAAAAGGAGCAGTGCTGCGGCATGCCCAAGCTTGAGCTTGGCGACCTTGAGGCGGTAGCGCGCGCAAAAGAAGTAAACATCCCGGTGTTGGCCAAGCTCGTGGACGAGGGTTGGGACATCGTGGCGCCGGTGCCGTCGTGCGCGCTCATGTTCAAGCAGGAGTTGCCGCTCATATTCCCGGACGATGCGGCGGTACAGAAGGTGAAGCAGGCGATGTTCGATCCCTTCGAGTACCTGATGCTGCGCCACAAAGAGGGCAAGCTGAGCATCGATTTCAAGCAACCGCTCGGCAAGGTCGCCTACCATGTGTCCTGCCACCTGCGTGTGCAGAACATCGGTCTCAAAACCCGCGAGCTGTTACAGCTTGTGCCAGACACCAAGATCGACACCATCGAGCGCTGCACGGGGCACGACGGCACGTACGCGATCAAAAGCGAGTTCCACGCGGCGTCGATGAAGATCTGTCGGCCGGTGGTCGACCGCATCAAGGCGAGCGAGTGCGACCACTACAGCAGCGATTGCCCGATGGCCGGGCACCAGATCGAGAACGGCCTGAAAACCGGCATGCAGCCGGAGCACCCGATGTCGCTGTTGCGCGCGGCATACGGGATTTGATTCTCAAGAAGGAGGGGCTATGGCGAACGAGGGCTATCACGAATCGAACCTGAGCGAGGAAACCCGCGACATGCACCGCGCCATCGTCTCGCTGATGGAGGAGCTGGAAGCGGTGGACTGGTACAACCAGCGCGTCGATGCCTGCAAGGACAAGGATTTACGAGCCATCCTGGCGCACAACCGCGACGAGGAAAAAGAGCACGCCGCGATGGTGCTGGAGTGGATTCGCCGCCGCGACCCGAGGTTCGACAAGGAGCTGCGCGACTACCTGTTTACCGACAAACCGATCGCCGCCCTGGAAGAGAAGCACAAATCCTGAGGAGTATTTTATGAGAGCCGAAACCATGCAAAAACTCACCCGCGACCAGCTCATACCCCTGGAGCAATACGCCAAACAGCGCAACGACTTTCGCGCCAAGGTCATGGTGCACAAGAAAAATCGTCAGGTGCAGGTTGGCCCGCACGCGACCCTCTACTTCGAG
>CAKKQL010000161.1 GCA_919902095.1 Acidiferrobacterales bacterium | reverse complement strand
ACCCGATCATCGAGCGCGCGAAGAAGGAAAAGAAGACGCTGCTGGTTTACGACCAGGTGGGCAAGCAGGTGCAGTGGTTCCAGTACTATCTCGAAAGCCGGGGCCTGAAGGACTATTACTTCATGAAGGGCGGCGCTCAGGCCTACTCCGATGCCACATATGGCAAGGTCAGCTTCGGGGACAAGAAGGAAAGCAAAAAGCCCTGACAGCAAAAAGGATGTGGACTATGGCTGGGAATCGTATTCGGAGTGAGCGCACGCTGGGTGCGTTGTTGGCGACACTGTGGCTGGTGGTCGTACCCGCGCATGCGGACAGACAGCAGACGCCACCGGAGTTGCCTGGCGTCACGGTGGTGACCGCGGCCCAGGCGCGCGATCTCATGGCCAAGGGCGTGCTCATCGTGGACACGCGCGTGGCCAACGAGTATGTCGAACAGCGCATCAAGGGCGCCGTCAACATTCCCTACAAGGAAAAAAGCGCCAAGAGACCGGACTTCGACGGCCGGCTTGACCGTTTCGACCTCGGCAAGCTGCCGCGCAACAAGGACACACCGGTGATCTTCTATTGCAACGCCGGCGAGTGCTGGAAGAGCTACAAAGCCTCCAAAACCGCGCTCAAGGCCGGCTATACGAAGGTTTACTGGCTGCGCGGCGGCATCCCGGAATGGAAGAACAACGGCCTTCCCGTCGAGTAATCGGATTATGACCTTCCTGCCGGCCGGGCTGTCCCTGACAAGCTTCAAGGGACGGCTTTACGCGCTCGTCGCTGTCTCGGTGCTTGCGCTGGGCGTGTTTGCCGCCATCGCGATCTACAGCATCCACGATGGCACGGAGAGCCTGTCGGAGGTTTACGAGCGCCAGATCGAGCCCGCGGCGGCGCTGCACGAGATGGAGGAGGCGCTCAAGGACGTGCGCTTCCGGCTGGCGGGTTATCTGCTCGATCAGATGCCGGCGGTGGGCAACACCAATCACTTGCGCGAAGCGCGCGACAAGATTTTCGATAACTGGCTGCGTTTCAAGCAGGCGACGGCCGACAACGCCTTCAGCGAGCATGAACGCGGGCTCATCGCGCAGATAGACCGGCATCTCGGCAACATCGATTCCGTGTTCGCCAAGATCGCGCACGGTTACCAAAACGACGACAAGCCGCTGCTGACCGGCGTGCTCGAGGACGAATGGCCGTTCACCATTCATGTGACGCTGCTCAAACCGATTTCACATATGGTGATCGTGCAGCGGGCGGCCGTGGGCGCGACCTACGAGGCGAGCGTCGAATACGGCCGCCAGCGGATTGCCCTCGGCATCGCTATCCTGACCGTCATGACGCTGGTGCTGGCGGTGTTCGCCGCGCGCCTGGCGACCGGCCTCACGCGCCGCCTGGACAAGGCGGGCGAGGTCGCGAAGCGTGTCGCGGCCGGTGACTGGAGCGGCGACATCGGGGATGCGTCGGCGGACGAGGTCGGCCAGCTGCTGCGCACCATCGGCGACATGCGCGATCAGGTGCACTCGCGCGAATTGCGCCTCGAGACCGTGCTCAATAACACCGCCGAGGGCATCATTACCTTCGACAAGTGGGGCGTCATCGAGGGCTTCAACCAAGCCGCCAAGCGGCTGTTCGGCTGGGAGGAAAGGGAGGTCATCGGCACCTCCATCGGGCTGCTGATCGTTGCCGATGCCCACGAACGGCGCGAGGGCTACCTGCAGCATTTCCTGCGCAACGAAATCAAGCAGCTCGTCGGGCACGAGGGCGAAATGACCGGACGGCACAAGGACGGCTCCGTGTTTCCCGTGGCGCTCAAGATCAGTAGCATTACGCTCGAGGGAAAGGAGCTTTATATCGCGTTGCTCGCCGATATCAGCGAACGCAAGGCCATGATGCAGCGCCTCAAGTCCATGGCCGAGCGCGACGGCCTCACCGGCCTGTATAACCGGAGTTATTTTCAGGGGGAACTGGAACGGGTGGTGGAGCGCGTGCGGCGCGCCGGCGAGTCGAATTGCGCGCTGTTTTACGTCGACCTCGACAACTTCAAGTTCATCAACGATACCCTCGGCCATGCGGCCGGCGACCAGTTGCTCATTCAGATCGCCGGCATCCTGGACAAACGCGCGCGCAAAAGCGATCTGGTTGCCCGCTTCGGGGGCGACGAATTTACCGTTCTCGTTTATGAGATGTCGCCGGAAAAGGCCACCTTGATCGCCGATTCATTCCGCCAGCAAATTTCCAGCTTCGTCTTCCGTTACGAAGGCCAGCATGTGGATATCGGCTGTTCCATCGGCATGGTCATGTTGGGCGCCCAGACGCGGGACGCGGCCGAGGCGCTGTCGCGCGCCGACATCGCGTGTCACCTCGCCAAGCGCGGCGGGCGCAACCGCGTGCATGTATTCACCGAGGCGGACGCGGGGAACGTGGAAACGATGAGCCTCGACATGGGCTGGTCTCGGCGCATCAAGGACGCGATCGAGAAGGGGAAATTTCTGCTCGCTTGCCAGCCGATCGTGCATACCGCCTCACGCAAAATTACCAGCTATGAGGTGTTGGTGCGCATGTGGGACGATAATAATGAGCTCATCATGCCGGCCGGGTTTCTGCCGTCGGCCGAGCGTTTCGGATTGTCCCTGGATATCGACCGCTGGGTGATCATCAATGCCATAGACATCCTGGTGCAGCACCGCAAGGTCCAGCCGGATATCCGCTACTCCATCAATCTCTCGCCCCAGGCGATGTCCAGCCCCGGTATCGGCGACGTGATCAAGGAAGCGCTCGACGCCACGCAACTCGACCCGGCCGCGCTGGTGTTCGAGGTGACGGAGAACGCCGCCATCTCGGACATGACCGCCGCTGTCCGGCTGCTGACCACGCTGCGGAGCTACGGCTGTCGCACGGCGCTCGACGATTTCGGCGCCGGCATGTCTTCCTTCGCCTACCTCCAGGAGCTGCCGGTGGATTACGTCAAGATCGACGGCCGCTTCGTGAAGAACCTGGCCGCCAACCCCGTGGACCAGGCGATGGTCCGGGCCATGAACGACATCGCCCATGCCTTGGGAAAGCAGACCGTTGCGGAATTCGTCGAGGACGAGGCCAGCTTGAAGCTGCTGGCCGAATTCGGCGTGGATTACGCCCAGGGTTATTACCTCGGGCGCCCGGACGCGACCATCCCCTGTAAGCTGCTGGCCGAGCGTGCGGGCGGGAGCGTGGCCTGCCTGACGCCGGCGAACTGAAGCGCGCCGCGTCAGTTCTTCACGGCAATATCATCGAAACCGGCAGCCTGCGGGTGCATCGCCGCCGGATTCAGTGCGCCCTCACGCACCAGCCAGGCCGTCCGTATGCCCGCGTCACGCGCGGCGTCGAGTTCTTCCCTGATGTCGGACAGAAACAGAATGTCGGACGGCGGCAGGCCGATCTGCCCGGCAATGGCATGGTAGGCAGCAGCCTCACGCTTGTTGCCGATGGTGGTGTCGAAATAGCCGGAAAAGAGCGGCGTCAGGTCGCCCCAGGCGGTGTGGCCGAAAAGCAGCTTCTGCGCCAGCACCGAGCCGGAGGAAAACACGTACAGCGTAAGACCCTGTTCCTTCCAGCGGCGCAGCCAGCGCACGGCATCCTCGTACATATGGCCCTGGTAGTCGCCGTGCTTGTAGCCGGTCTCCCAAATGAGCCCTTGCAGCGCCTTGAGCGGCGTGATTTTTTTGTCCGCGTCAATCCAGGCGATAAACTGCGCGCTGGCTTCCTCGATAGTAAGTGTGCGGCCGGCGAGGCGGCTGACCTCATCGAGCTGGGCGCGCACCGCGGGTTCGTGCGCCCGCGCGCGCACGAACTCAGCCATATTGGTGCGTGAATAGGGGAACAGCACGTCCTTGACGAACGAGAGCGAGGAGGTGGTGCCCTCGATGTCGGTCAGAATCGCCTGGATCATGGGCTTCGGTTGTCCTCGCAACTGGTGCAGGTCTCGTATCCGGG
This sequence comes from Acidiferrobacterales bacterium, assembly GCA_919902095.1. The sequence continues at coordinate 170 of CAKKQL010000161.1, read as the reverse complement.
CATGGGGCATCCCGTGACCGGGGCTGATTATGGCGGATTTTCCGCGTGGCGGCAGCCTGGCCCGGACCCCTGCTGTTTACGACTGTCATCGAGTAAAATCACGCACGTCTGTAATCGTGCCATTAACAAGAACTAAACGTGTCGACATCCGGTTGTTCCCTGTCGTTGTT
>CAKKQL010000160.1 GCA_919902095.1 Acidiferrobacterales bacterium | reverse complement strand
ACCAGTCGATCATCCTGGCGCAGCCGCTCGCGCGCGGCGAGCGCCTGTTCTGGGCGATGCGCGACACGCTCGCCGCCGAACGCGACATGCGCGCCACCCTCGTCCGCGCGCACGAGACGCTCGGACGCGACCCCGACTTTGCGCTGCTGTTCCCCTGCATCGGCCGCGGCCCGTCGTTCTACGGCGGTCGCGACCGCGACCTCGACCTGGTGACGGCGCGCTTCCCAGGCCTGCCGGTCATCGGCATGTACGGCAACGGCGAGCTTGGGCCGCTCGACGGCATCAACCACCTCTACCAGTACTCCACCGTCCTCGGGCTCTTCAAGGCGCGCGCGGCCTGACATGTTCTTCGGCCAGGACCGCCGGCAATTGCGCGAGGTGTTCTTCCGCGCCTGGCAGCGGCATCGCGAAAACCTGCCGCTGGAAGGCGTGGAGACGCTGATCGTCACCGTGGCGCTCCGGCATCCGGAATACCACCCGCTGCTCGACGACCCGGCCCGCGCCGAAGACCGCGACTATCTCCCGGAGGCGGGCCGGACGAACCCGTTCCTGCACCTCGGCATGCACATCGCCATCGAGGAGCAACTGGCGCTCGACCAGCCGCGCGGCCTCCGCGCCCAGTACCAGCGCCTGCTCGCGCGCCTGGCCGACGAGCACGCCGTCCAGCACCATATAATGGAATGTCTGGGCGAATGGCTGTGGCGCGCCGGCCGCGAGGACGCCCCGCTGAGCGAAACCGTCTATCTCGACTGCATCGCGCGCTTAACAGACAGGCGTGCCGGTGTATAAAAAAATGCAAGGCGGACCGGTTGGTCCGCCTTGCCAATTGCCATGGAGATCGGCGGGTAGCTTGAAAGCCTAGGACTTCTTGGGCTTGAACAGCGTCGCGCCGACGACTTTCTCGCAGGTGCCGGTCGGCACGTACAGCCACTCTTCCTTGTCGCCATTCTTCGTGGCCTGCCCGGCGCAGGCATGCTTGCTGGTGCCACAGTCGTTCTTGCCGGCCTTGACGATGCCGGCGCATTTTTCGAAGCCTTCCTTGGCGGCATGGGCCGGTGCCGCCAGGGTGCCAGTCAATACGATCAGACCGGCGATGGCGCCGGTAAGAAGGGTTTTGCTGTCTTTCATCTCGAAATTCTCCGCAGTGGTTTAAGGGAAGTGTCCCGCCGCAGCCACCCATGGGCAGCCTAGGGCGGGTCCACGGCCAGAAGACCCACCCGGGTGGCAAAAACTTTCAGCAATTAATCCGCCCGAGGTTGAAATAAAAGCCGGGTCTGACCGGTCTCTATCCACATGGGCAACCGGCAGATACGCTTCGAGGCGCTGGTCCAGGCACATTCCGGCGACCTCTACCGCTTCGCCTGCTGGTTGTGCCGCGACCGCTGCCGAGCCGAAGACCTCGTGCAGGAAACCTTCCTGCGCGCCTGGCGCGCGCTCGACCGCCTGCGTGAAGAAAAGGCCGCAAAAGGCTGGCTCTTTATCATTCTGCGGCGCGAACACGCGCGCGGACACGACCGCTACACGCCTCCGCACGAAGACATCGATCCCGACGAGTTTGCCGATGATGCCGTGACCTCGATCGAGGTGCTGCACCTGCGCCACGCGCTGGCGCAACTGCCCGAGGACTACCGTGAACCGCTGCTGTTGCAGGTGTTGGGCGGATTCAGCGGCGAGGAGATTGCAGCTATCATGAGAATTTTGCCGGCCACCGTGATGACACGGTTGTTCCGCGCGCGCCAGCGGATGCGCGCGGCGTTGTCCGTGCCGGAAACAACGTTGCGGGCGCACAAGGTCAAACCATGAATTGCATCGAATTCCGCTTTCGTCACACCACCGACCCGCACGGTCAGGACCCCGTATTACTGCGCCACCGGCACGAATGCCCGGCCTGCAATGCGTTTGCTGCGCAACAGCTGGCTTTCGAAAAGACGCTCAGGGAGGCCGTGCGCCTGCCGGTTCCATCCACGCTGGCCGCACGGCTGGTCCTGAACCAGGCAATTCACGGCCCGCGACCCTGGCGCCGGTTCGCCGTTGCCGCGACGTTCCTGCTGACGCTGGGTATTGCCGCCGGCCTGTGGTGGTCCGCACAACGTGTCTCTCTCGAGGAGTCTGTCCTCGCCCATGTTCTCGACGAGCGCGACCTGCTCGCTACGCGCGGAAGCGTGCCCGCCACGGATGTCGCCAGCATCCTGCGGACCGCCGGCGTCGTGCTCCGAAAGGAAGTCGGAGCGGTGCGCTATGCCGGCGTTTGCCAGATTCGCCAGCATGCCGGCGGCCATCTGGTTGTGCCGGGGCGTCACGGTCCGGTCACGGTACTGCTGTTGCCGAAGGAGCCGGTCGCCAGCCGCCGGACGGTGGCGGCGCACGGATTCCATGGCGTGATCGTACCGCTCGGACACGGCAGTATGGCCATCATCGGCGAACCGGGCGAGGAAATCGGGCCCATCGAACAGCGTCTACAGACCGCACTTCAGGACTATACCTAGGGCACTTGGGCAATATCCCCGGCCAGCGAAACTTTTACAGAATTTCAAGGTCTATCGAAAACCAACGAGCGTGGCGCGATCCCGCAGCCTCGCATATCACCTGGAGAACGAAGATGGACAAAAATATCCTGTATACCGCCATTACCGGCATACTGACCGCCGGAACGTTGATGGCCGCCACCGCCAAGGCCGCTGAACCGCTGGTATTCTGCAAGGAACAGGAGAAATGCTACGGTGTGTCCAAGGCCGGCAAGAACGACTGCTCCACCTCCAGCTCGGTCTGCGCCGGCACGGCCAAGCAGGATTATCAAAAGGACGCCTGGCTCTACGTCCCCAAGGGCAGCTGCGAGAGACTGGCCGGTGGTTCGCTCGCAGTACCGGCGGCGACCAAGAAGAAATAGCGCAACGGGTCATGAAAAAGTCCGACGCCTGCCTGGCCACAGCCGTCGCCATGGTGCGTGAACCGATTTTTCTGACATCAACACCCCAACTCTACAAACAGGAGGAAGTATGAAGTCCGTGAATACACTGCTCTCCAGCGCCATCGTCGGCACCCTGTCGCTTGGCCTGGCCGCGGGCGACGCCGCCGCGGCCGAAAAGACGCCGCTGGAAAAATGCTATGGCGTCTCGAAAGCCGGCAAGAACGACTGCCAGACCTCATCCTCGGCCTGCGCCGGCACGGCCAAGAAAGACGGCCAGAAGGATGCCTGGATATTCATCCCCAAGGGCAGTTGCGAAAAGATTGTCGGCGCCTCGCTTAAACCGGGCAAGTAATCCCCCTTCATGAACGCGGCGCACACGCGCATCGGCGATGGGATCGAGCCGAGAGCCGCGGTGCCGGGAAGCACCGGTTGCAGATTCGCGGCCCCGATCCCGGCGCGCGTAGGGATCGGGCTGCGTGCCGAACATTACCGCGAGGTAGTGGCGACGCGCCCGCCGGTCGGATGGTTCGAGGTCCACAGCGAAAACTACTTCGGCGCCGGCGGGCCACCGCATTACTATCTGGAACAGGTACGCCGCGACTACCCCCTGAGCCTGCACGGCGTCGGGCTTTCGCTCGGCTCCGCCGACGCGCTCAACCGCGCGCATCTGGAAAAACTGAAGGCGCTCATCCGGCGCTATGAACCGGGGCTTGTCTCCGACCATCTCAGCTGGAGCTCGGTGGACGGGCGCTACCTCAATGATCTGCTACCGCTGCCCTACACCGGGGAATCCCTGCGTCACGTCACGGCGCGCATGTCGGAGGCGCAGGATTTTCTCGGGCGCGAGATACTGATCGAGAATCCATCGAGCTATCTGCAATACCGGCACTCGGACATGGGTGAGGCCGAGTTTCTGGCTGAACTTTCCGCACGCAGCGGCTGCGGCATCCTGCTCGACGTGAACAACATTTATGTCAGTGCCAGCAACCATGGCTTCGACGCCCAGGCCTATCTGCGCGCCATTCCACCCGCGCGCGTGCGCGAAATCCATCTCGCCGGCCACACCGTCAACCGCTACCCCGAAGGCGAAATCCTGATTGACACCCACAACGCGCGCGTATGCGACGCGGTGTGGGCGCTGTATCGCGACGCGCTCGCCCATGTCGGGCCGGTGCCGACGCTGATTGAGTGGGACACCGATTTGCCGGCGTTGTCCGTGCTGCTCGATGAAGCACGCAAGGCCGAGACTATTCAGGAGAAAACCCTTGCCCTCGTTGCCTGAGCTGCAACGCGCCTTCGCCGCGGCGGTGTATGCCGACGATGAAACGGTCACGGCGC
>CAKKQL010000159.1 GCA_919902095.1 Acidiferrobacterales bacterium | reverse complement strand
TGGTATCCCGCCCGCGTCAACCTCGCCTACCAGAAGCGCTGGTTCCCGCAGTAGTTCAAATGCGGACTTCGGAATGCGGCCGCTCCTCGGCAACCGCTCCGTGCGTTGCCCTACCTCCTGCATCCATGCAGTCGTGCGCATCCCTGCGCCCGCGGCACTAGTGCATCCTGCACGGCGGAGTGCGGAATTAAAAAAAAACCCGCGCACCACTAGCCCCGGTTGTCAGTAACTGATCGTGAAGTCGGTGAAGGCATGATGGCCGGCGTCGGTTGCTGTCACCTGTGTCACCTGCGCGTGCGGCGGCCCCTGCCACAACCACTGTTCGAGCGCCTCAAGCTTCGCTGTCTCGCCGCAGGCGAGGAGTTCCACGTTGCCATCGGGAAGATTGCGTACCCAGCCGGTAAGGCCCAAGCGGCGCGCGGTCGCCTGCGTCGCGGCGCGGTAGAACACGCCCTGCACGTGCCCGGAAACACGGAAGTGCCGACACTGGGTCATACCGATACCTTAGCAAAGGCCGGCAACCGGTAACCACGTGCAAAAACGGGCCGGCACCGGAAAGTGCTAGCCCGGGGTCCGCCAGAGGGAGGAGTCTCCGGCGTGTTCGTCAGCGGGCGGGGCCGGGACGACCGGTACCGGGGCCAGGGCGGGCGTCGCGATGCTCGCGGCGCGCCTCACGTTTATCGCGATTCAGATCACGTACATCCTCGCGCCGTTCGCGCTTGTCGCGGTGCGATTCGCGCTCATCGCGCCGCAGTTCCTGACGGTCTTTCGCCAACTCGCGCTTGTCGCCCTTGATCTCCTCGCGGTCCTTGCGGATTTCCGCGCGCTTTTCCTTGAGCGCCTGATCGAGACGCGCCATTTCGGCCTTGTCACCGCGGCGCCTGGCCTCCTCGTACTGACGCTTGATCTGGTTGCGCTCGTGAACGTCGCGCGTCATCTCGCGCTTGTCCCCTTGCATCTCGCGCTGGTCGTCGCGGACCTCCTTGCGGTCCTGACCGATCTCACGACGGTCGTCGCGAATTTCCTTTGTGTCGCGGCGGATTTCCTGCCGGTCCGCACGCACCTCCCGGCGCGCCGGCGTCGCCGGGTCCGCTGCATAAACCCACAGCGGTGCGCCGGCCGCCAGCATTGCACCCAGGAAAATCGCTGCTCTACGCATGACTCGCTCCTTTGATTTTGAATGCACGATTCTGTCTCAATCTCAGGCCCGGACAATCCGGTTCTTCAAACCCGCCAAGGACAGTAACGCCCCGGCACGGATTCCGTTGACGCGGCCGGTATGGCCAGCGGGAAAACAACAGCAAGGGCCATGCCAGACCGCGGACGCATGGAAACCGCATATGAATCCATGTGCTTGTGGAAGAACCGGGCGGTGACAGGGCGCAATGAAGCTTCAGGATTTGCAGCAGGCGACAATTCGCGTAGGTCTGAAACCGAAGGGCCGGCCGGCGGGTTGCCGGACCGGCCTATCGCCGGACTGTCCAAGGCTGAGCCCGGCGCCCTAGCCGCGGCGACCGCCGCCGTGTCCCGCACGGGCCGTTCCCGGACGCTGTCCCTGCGGGCGATGCCCAGCCGAGGCAGGCTGCCCCTGTGGATGGCGCCCATGATCGCCACGCGCCTGGCGCATGTTGCGGCCTTGCCCGTGGGCATCGTGCCGGCGTTCCACACGGTCACGGTGCATGTCCCGACGGTCGTGGTGCGTTTCGCGCGCATCGTGCCGGCGCTCCTGCTTGTCGTGCCGGAATTCGCGCTGGTCGCGGTGCAGTTCGTGGCGGTCTTTTACGAGCTCGTGTCTGTCCTTGCGGATTTCGGCGTTGTCGTGCTTCAGTTCCGCATGTTCGCGCTTGATGGCTTCCTTGTCGCCCGTACGGACGGCTTCGCGCAGCTCGCGGCGATCCTGGTTGCGCTCGTGAACATCCCGGGCCAGCTCGCGGCGGTCAGCGCCGATTTCCTTCAAGTCCTGCCGGATCTCGCGCCGGTCCCCGTGGATATCGCGTGTGTCGTTCCGGACCTCCTGCCGGTCGGGACGCGCATCGTCCGCCGCAAAAGCAAAAGCCTGGGCGGTCATGACCGCCACCGCGCCCAATACAACCAGAGTTTTGGTATACATGGTTCACTCCTTAATCAGTGCGTTATGTGGATGGAGTCGGTACGGCTGGCATGCCGGGCAGTACACCTTCTCGCACGACAATAAGTGACATAACGCCCGCGACCGGAACCGGTTGACAGGCAGGGGCGCGAACGGGCGACAGCACCGGGCGGTACCGGAAATCAGGCATTCGGGGGATAACGGCGGCAGATTTTCGCCGCCGGGACAACGGCGACCGTTACGGCAACTCTACCACCGCGGCGCGCCCGGGACGCAGCATTTCCGGTGCCTGGAACAGTACCGCTACGTCGTGCTGACCGTCGCTCTTGCCACCGGCCGCCTCGAGCGCGAGCGCATGGATGCGGCCGGCATAACTCTTGCCGCCAACCGAAACGTTCACGGACTGGCCGAGCTTGAGGCGGTCAACGGTGGCGGACGGCACCCGCAGCCGCGCGAGGTACTCGCCCGCCGCGGCCACAACCACGAGCGGGCGCGATTCGAGCGCATTCACCACGCTCTGGCCGGCCTGCACGCGCATCTCGAGCACCCAGGCGTCGAACGGCGCGGCGATGCGACTGCGCTCCAACTGGTATTTCGCCTCCTCGAAGCGTGCCTGCGCGCGCACCGATTTGTTCTGCGCGTTCTCAAGCTCGACCTTCGCCAGCACGGTGCGGTCGTAAAGTTCCCGGGCCTGCTTGTAGTCGCGCACGGCCTCGTCGCGTTCGGTGCGCGCCTTGTCAAAGGCCGCCTTGAACGGCGTCTCGTCGAGCGCCACCAGCACCTGCCCCTTGGCAACGCGCGCGCCGGCCTCGGCCGACACGGTCTTGATCACGCCCGAAACGCCGAGCCCAAGCTCGATGCGCCGCGCCCATTGCACGGTGGCATCGGCCGCCATCGCCGGGCCGGCGGCGATCCACAACATGAACACCAGGCTGCGCTTCATGGCTTGCTCTCCTGCGAAGGGACATCGATGAGTTTTCCGGTCAGGGCATCGAGGCGCGCCCAGGCGAGCGCCGTCTCGAAATCCGCGCGCGCGGCCTCCCACTGGGCATCGGCCAGACGCGTCATGGCGTCGCCGAGTGTCGTTTGCACTTCCATCTCATAGATCGCGCGGGCGCGGTCGAGATACAGCCCGCGGTACGCGAGCCGTTGTCGGGCGGCCTCGCGCCGGATCTTGAGCGTTTCCAGATCCTGCACGGCATTGAGCGCGGCCCGTTGCAGCTCATGTTCCGCCTGGCGCAGGCGCGCCTCGCGCGCGGCCTGTTCGGCGGCGGCGCGCGTGACTGCGGCGTCCACCTCGCCGCCCTGATACAGCGGCACCCGCAAGTTCAGGCCGACACGGAAATTGCTGCGGCCCGACAGCGGGCGTTCGTAGTCGGCCGCCTCGACTTCGGCGTTCAGGGTCGGCCGCGAACGCCCGCGCTCGGCCTCAAGCGCCGCGCGTGCCGCCTCACTGTCCTTGCGCAGGGCGGCAACGACCGGGTTAGTCGTGCGCGCCTGCTCGTACAGTGCCCGGTAGTCGGGCAGCTCGCGGTCAAGGCCGGTCAATTCCGCGTGCACCAGCTCGCCGGGGAGCTCACTCGGACGGTTAAGCGCCACGGCGAGCTGCAGGCGCGACGCCGATTGCCGCTTCAGGCTTTCGGTGCGCACGATCAGCGCCTCACGGTAGCGGTTTTCGGATTCGAGCAGTTCGACGTCGGATACCTGCCCGAGCGAGTGGCGTTCGCGCACCTTGTCGTAGGTGACATAGCGCTGCGCCATTTCTTCGTTATCCGCGGCAAACCGCAGATCGGCGAGCAACACGTCGAAAAAGCGCGCCATGATGTCCAGTCGCCGGCGCTGGCGCGCATCGAGAAACGCCTGTTCGCGCCCGCTTATCTCGTCCTGGGCCGAGGACTCGAGCGCGCGCGTGCGGCCGAAATCGGTAAGCTGCTTGGAGAGCAGGATGCGCGCGCGGCTGTCGTTCACCCCGCCTCCGCCCATCGAGGGATTGACCCGCTCCGGCATAAGGTCGAGATAGGCACGCGCGCCCTGGCGCGCCTCCTGCTCCAGCAGACGGCCGCGGGCACGCTCGATATCCGCGCGCGCTACGTCCAAGTCGGGATGCGTCTCGTCGGCGAGCGCCAGCGCTTGTCCGAGCGTGAGCGGGCTCGGCAGCGGCGTGGTCGTCTGAGCCACGGTGGCGACGCAAATCGCGCTGAACAACAGCGTGGCGGCGGCTTGTCCCCAAACCGCGCCGCGCCTGCGCGAACGCTCAGTGCTGATGCGCTCGACCGGCATGGGACGCGTACCCCCGAAGCTCCTCGTACCGAGCGATTTGTTGCTCCGTGATAATTTTCCGTTGTTCGATGTGGACCTGGAGATGGATCCGGCGTATCTCGGCCTGCAAACACCCAATTTGCTCGAGCGCCGCCCGTAGGTCCTCGCTCGTGACGCCGCCCCCGGCAAACAAGCGGTCCAATTCGCGCTCCTTTTCCACCAGCAACCTTCCCTGGCGCACGGCGTCCGCCTGCATGGCGCTGAAAATCGCCTCACTGCGGGCCCGCTGTTCCGCATCGAGCCGGAGCTTCTCGGCCAGCTCCAACACATGCGCCGGGCCCGGGTAACGGTTCAGCTCCGCGGCTTTGGCCAGGCCCATGCCCTTGCCCGCCAGGTAGTCCCTGATCTCCTCGGGTGAAAGCGCCTTGATTTCACGCTGCTCCTGCCCGGCATAAGAAGCCGGTTGCGCCGCCGAGGCGACATGATTGACGGCAATTGCCAATAACGCGCCGATGACAAAGATCATTTTCAACATTTGATTTTGAGCCCGCGATGACATGTTATTTCACGCTATCCAGAAAATCCTTCACCGCCTTGACCATCGCATCTTCGTGGTTGGCGAAAAAGTGATCGGTGTCTGGGATCACCACCTGTTTCGATAACGCCTTGCCCATGAGCGAGGCCTTGCGTTTGGCCGCGCCCTCGAGGACGCGCGGCAGTTCGTTGGCGCCGTAGAGATCGAGCACCGGCGCCCTGATGCCGTCGTAGGTGATGACGGGGCCGGGGCCGGTGCCGGTGCCGAGCGCGGCCCAGGCGCTGACCTCGGTTGGGTTGCGGACCATGTAGCCATGGCTCATGCGCGAGCCTAGGCTGTGGGATACGAGGGCGATGCGCTTGTAACCCTTGCGCTTCAGGTAGGCGACCGCGAGTTGCAGGCGCTCCACCGCCTCGGGAAAATGTTCGGTGTAGGCCTCGGGCTTGGCATCCACCGCCAGGATCGGCATCTGGATGGACAGCGTGGTGTAGCCGTGGTCGGGCAGGCGCTGGCGCAGCGTGCCGATCATGC
>CAKKQL010000158.1 GCA_919902095.1 Acidiferrobacterales bacterium | reverse complement strand
GTGAATTCTTTTTTTAGCCCGATTTCCGTCCTTCCGCGTTAATAATCATGAACAAGACGCGGAGCGACGAGGAGCTGATGCTGGGTTACCGCGGGGGCGACGCCGACGCCTTCGAGTTGCTCTACGGCCGCCACAAGGGCGCGCTTTACCGCTATCTCCTGCGCCAGTGCCGCGTGGCGGCGGTGGCCGAGGAGTTGTGCCAGGACGTATGGCTGAACGTCATCCGGGCGCGCGAGCGCTACGAGGCACGCGCGAAATTCACGACCTATCTGTTTCATCTCGCGCACAATCGCCTCATTGACTATTACCGGCGCCAGAAGAACGGCCTGCCGGTGTCGTACACCGATGACCCGTTGCTGGAGGAGGTGCCGGATGGCGCACAGCCAGCCGCCGAGACGAGGCTCGATCTCAAGCGCCAGGCAGCGCGGCTGAAGGAACTTATCGCCGGATTGCCGGAGGCACAGCGCGAGGCGTTCCTGCTGCGCGAGGAAACCGGATTGTCCGTAGAGCAGATCGCCGAGGTCACTGACGTCAATCCGGAAACGGCGAAGAGCCGGCTGCGTTACGCGGTCGCAAGGTTACGGCACGCGCTCGACGGGGGCGGGGAATAGGTTATGGCAGAACGCAAGAAAGACGACCGGTTGCTCGACGAGTACCTGCGCGGCGACTCGGCGCTCGCGCGCGCCTATCGCGAGACCGGACGCGAAGAACCGCCCGCGCATCTGGATGCCGCCATTTTTGCCCAGGCCAGGGCCGCGACGGCCCCGCGCCGCGGCAGCAAGCCGCGCTGGCTCATGCCGTTGTCGCTCGCGGCCACGGTGGTGCTGAGCATCGGCGTGGTACTGCTTATGTCGAAGCAGGGTGTTGCACCGGAGTCGATGGAGCCGCCGCCATCGGTTGTGTCTGCGCCAGCCGTGACTGAAAAGGCGCCGGTGGCGATGCCTAAAGCGGTCGTAACGCCTAAAGAGATGCCGGCAGTAACGCCCAAGGAAGCACCACGCTTTGAGCCGCGTGAAGTGGTGATCCCGCCGAAGAAGTCGCCGGAGGCTTGGCTGGCCGAGATCGAAGCACTGCGCAAGGCCGGCAAGCATGCCGAGGTGGACGCCGAGCTGGAAAAATTCCGCCAGCGTTATCCGGATTACCCGCTCGACAAACTACCGAAATAACACGCGGCCCGCGGCATTCCGGCCGCTGGGTGATCCGTGGCGCGACAAGCCCAATGCCTGTGCCTGCCCGGAACCTTCAAAAATTCCAGAAATAACTATGTGACACATTGGGTTACCTGTTGTTTTTCATTGCTGCTGGCACCAAATATGTTCATAGGAGTAAATTGATTCGATACACGGGTGTTGGGGAAAGTATGCGAACCCTGAAGCGTACACAATCCAGCCGGTCCCGATGGATCGCGTGGGCGCTGATGTGCCTGCTGCCCACCGCCGTCTTCGCCGCTGACCGTAACCTTGGAGTTTCCAAACCCACAGCGCCCGCCGGCGGCGCTGAACGGCGCGTGGCGCTCGTCATCGGCAACGGCGCCTACACCGCCGCGCCGCTCAGAAATCCCGGAAACGACGCGCGCGCCATCGCCCAGGCGCTGCGCGAATCGGGCTTTCAGGTCACTGAGCGGCACAACCTCACTCAGTCGGCCATGCGCGAGGTGATTCGCGTCTTCGGTGATGACTTGCGCAAAGGCGGCGTGGGGCTTTTTTACTATGCCGGCCACGGCATGCAGGTGAAAGGTCGCAATTACCTGATTCCGATCAAGGCCGATATCCGGCGCGAGGACGAGGTCGCCGACCAGGCGGTGAGTGCCGACGTGGTGTTGCAAAAGATGGATGCAGCCAAGAACCGCCTCAACATCGTCATCCTCGATGCCTGCCGCAACAATCCGTTCGCCCGCAGCTTCCGTTCGAGCAGCCAGGGCCTGGCGCAGATGGACGCGCCCTCGGGCACGCTGCTTGCCTACGCCACCGCTCCCGGCTCGGTGGCCGCGGATGGCGCCGGCCAGTATGGCCTCTATACCCAGCACCTGCTCGCCAGCATCCGCCAGCCCGGCCTCAAGATCGAAGATGTCTTCAAACGCGTGCGCGTCAACGTCAAGCGCGACTCGAGCGGCTTGCAGATTCCATGGGAAAATACCTCACTCGAAGGCGACTTCTTCTTCAGGCACGGCAAACCCGGCCAGGCGGCTCCGGCCGCCGAGTCGCCGCCGGTGACAGTCGCCTCCATTGCCCCGACGCTAAAACCGCCACCGGTTCCGGTCGTCCCCATCGGCCCCATCCAGACCTGGACCGAGCCCACCCTCGGCATGGAGTTCGTGCAGATTCCCAAGGGCTGCTTCCAGATGGGCAGTCCGGACTATGAAACAGGACGCGCTGCCAGCGAACGCCAGCATGAAGTGTGTGTGGAAGGTTTCTGGATGGGTAAATACGAAGTGACCCTCGAACAGTACAAAAAGTTCTACCGCGACCACACCGATAATCACAGCGACGAGCGCGTGCCGGTGGCGATGGTGAGTTGGTACGATGCCGTCCGATTTGCCGACTGGCTCTCGGACAAATCCGGACATAAGTTCCGTCTGTCTTCCGAGGCCGAATGGGAGTATGCCGCGCGTGCGGGGACCTCCACTGCCTATTTCTGGGGCGATGATTTCAGTACCGGTTGTCAGGGGGAGACTATCTATGCCCATTGCGGCAAACCGCCGCTGTTGGGAAGAAAGCCCGTCGGCAGCTACAAGCCAAACGCCTTCGGTTTGCATGACATGCTCGGCAATGTCTGGGAATGGACCGCCTCGATCTATGATCCAAACTATGGCGGTAAGGAGTTGCGCAGCACCGATGCCGGAAGCTTCGCCAGCCTGCGCGTGAACCGTGGCGGTACCTGGTTCCACAGTGCCGCGGATTTGCGCGCGGCGCGGCGCAGTTCGGACATTCCCAATATTGAGTTCCCCACCCTGGGTTTCCGTCTCGTCCGGAGTCCCTGAGTTTTTTTATCCTTCCCGGCCGGCTACCGATCGCTCAGCTTGCGCAGCACCATGGTGGTGGTCTCATCCTTGCGCCGACGTTCGAGCTTGACCGGCACATAACCTTTCGCCGGCGCCAGCCACAGTGTGAAATCGTCCGGCTCCTTGCAGTCCGCATCGGGGTTGACCTGCGTGCGACAGCGCTGTTCGCGTTCGAACTGTTTCCGGGAAACGCGCCGGATGACGACGGCCTCCTGCGTGCCGAACGGTGTCGGCAGCGATTCCCTGCCCCGATAACTAAACCGGTACGTCTCGATGTCTTTCCCGTCGGTCAGCGGCAGAATGCGTTCGCCTCCCTGAGTCAGCGGATTCAGCATCAGCGCATAGATCGCGCTGCCCTGGTCCTGGGCGTCGCGCGGGAGCGGTAGCGACCGTGCGCTGCCGAAAACAAGCCGGGATTTCTCCCGATCGAACAGCAGGCGATGCTCGTAGGCGCGCTTGTCGCCGGTGCGGGTTTCCGAGAAACGTTGTGGCAACACGTCCGTTCCCTGCACGACGAACTCGCCTTCCTCATGCCATTCGGTTTGGGTCAGCAGCCGCGCCAGGCCCGTTGGGCGGGTCCACATCGTATGCACGTAGCTGCCGTTGGCACGCCGTTGCAGCGTGCGGCTGACCTCGCCGATGCCGATGCCGTTGCGCCTCAGGTCATATTCCAGTTCGAGCCGCTCTGGCAGAACATCGGCCGCGGCGGTGCCGCAGATAGCGGCGGCAAACAGGGTGAGCAGAATGAGGCGCCGGACGGCCATGGCTCAGAGGCGCTGGAAGAGCCGGAAGCGTTCCTTGGTGTCGCCCGGTCGGCCGCCCTCCCAAAGCAGGCGCCATGCGCGTGCGTCCAGGCTGACGGGTTCGTCGGCGTATTCCTGCCGCAGCAGCAGGTCGCAGTTGGCCTGCGGGTGGACAGCGCGGCGCAAGCTGCGGATGCCCGCAAAGTATTCAAGCATCGCGCGTTGCGGCTCTCCCAGGCCCTCGCTGGCGACACAGTGATACGTCGCGGGCATCGCGGCCTTGAGCGCCGTGAAGGCGCCGCGGTAACTCTTTTGCGCATCCACCGCGCCGAGCAGCAGCGTCATGCTCAATCCCAGAAACAGGGTCATGCCGATTGCCCAGGTCACGAGTACGCGCTCGCGCAGGCGCCTTGCAAGATAAAGCGCGGTCAGGCCGCAGACGCTGTAACCGAACGCGATGACGGCCGCGAATGCGCCGGCCTCCGGCGCCGCCACCGGCGGCGGATTCCCGAGATACTCGACGAGTATTGCCGGAAATCCGTATTTAAGCGCTGACCAGACGCCCCAGACCAGAGCCAGCACGGCCAACGCGACGACGACGCCGAGCGTCTGCAACAAGATGCTGGCCCAGCGCGGGAAGAGTTCCGCTGCCGGTGCCGCCAGCAACGCGAGTGGTAGCAACAGCGGGAGCGCATAGACCTGGCGGGCATCGGCGGCGCCCATGAGCGCGAGCAGCGTCACGCTCAGCAACGCCAGCGGCAGCAGTGTTCCCGGCTGGCGCAGGCGCTCGTTTCCCCCCGACCACAGCGCCCACAGGGCCAGCAGCCAGGCCGGCCAGGCAAACCACGCCAACGTGCGCAAGTAGAAGAACGCCTCCTGCTGCGGACCGAGACGGCTGCTGCCGAGGAAGCGACCGAAGTTGTTGTCCCAGAACCACGCGCTGAAGAGTTCCGGTGCGCGCAGGTAAAGCGCCAGCGGCCACACCAGCAACCACGGCAGCGCGGCTATCGCCGCGGCGGCGAGGCAGTACAGGTAGGCGCGCGTGCGCCAACCATAGTGCAGCAGCGGCAGCAGCAGGGCGGTCAGGCCGAGCAGGCCGGGACCGATCAGGCCTTTCGAGAGAAACGCGACGCCCGCACCGGTGCCGAGCCAAATGCCACCGGCAAGCGGACTTCGCAGTCCGAGTGCAAAGCCGTAGAGACCGAGCGCGAGGCCGGCGAGCAGCGCCGTATCCGTGAGCAACAGGTGCGCCAGCGGCGCGAGACCGAGACAGGCCAGCAGCGTCAGCACGGTTTCGCGGCCGCGGCCGTGAATCTCGTTCGCCGCCAGGGCAATGAAGAACAGCGTGAGCGCCAGGTAAAACCCGCTGGCGAGACGGGCGCCATCATGCAGCGGCAGCCAGGCGGAAAACAGTTTGGCGGTCAGCGCCGCGGTGGCATAGAACAGCGGCGGCTTTTCCATGAACGGCTCGCCGGCGAGCGTCGGCACCACCCAGTCGCCGGTTTGCAGGATGTGATAGACCAGCCCGAAGCTGTAGGCCTCGTCCGGTTTCCACGGATCGTGGCCGATGAGGCCCGGGAGTATCCAGGCGGCGACCAGCAGGACGAGCAGCCAGTGCGGAAATTCGCTGCGGGTGATCAGGGCGGGGAGGACGCGCATGCGCGCCCAGTCTAGCCTGCCGCTAAACGCACGCAAAGTGCCGGCGAGTTATTCGCCCAAGAGGGCGTTGAGCTTGGCGGCGCAGATGAAGTCGTTTTGTGACAGCCCTTTTACAGAGTGCGTGCTGAAGCGCACGTGGGTGCGGTTGTAGCCGACCTCGATGTCGGGGTGGTGGTCCTCGCGGTGGGCGACCCAGGCGAGGGCGTTCACGAACGCCATGGTTTCGTAATAGTTCTTGAAGCGGAACGTGCGGCTTATTTCAGTGGCGGCCTCGTTGAGTGACCAGCCCGATACTTGGGCGAGCAATTTCGTCGCCGCAACGCGGTCGAGCGGCGGGGTGCCGGCTTCACAGGGCTTGCACGCGAGCTGTCTCAGGTCCGTCATGGCTGCCTCCAGTGCACTCTTTGCGCCTTTGCGGTGAGAAATAGTATTTTGGAACTTATTCAGGACTTCATCTAGGGAAACTTGTAGAACGTCTCGTTCAGGTACCTGACGATGTCGTTGAGTTGGTCGCGGCTCAGGTTCGCGTTGAGTTGCTGGTTGCACATCCGCACCCGGCCCATCAGGCCTTCGACGCTCTTTACCCGTCGTTCCGCGCGCGTGTAGGCGCGGCTGTCATGGCAAGCGACGCATTGGCGGTCGTGTAACCGCTTGCCGCTCGCGGCGTCACCGGGCAGCAGCGCTGCCTGCGCCGTTCCGGTGACGGCGAGGAGTGCAAGGCAGAGACAGCGGAGCGTGCGCATGGCGTCAGATCAGGCTTGCGAGGTGGGCGATGCGCGCCGCCGCCGGCGGGTGCGAGTCGTAGAACGCCGAGTGCAGCGGGTCGGGCGTGAGCGTGCGCGCGTTGTCGCGGTAGAGCCGCACCAGCGCGTTGACGAGGTCGCGTGCGTCGGTCTGCTCGGCGGCGTAGCGGTCGGCCTCGTATTCGTGCCGGCGCGAGTACGAGGCGAACAGCGGCTGGAGGAAGTAGCTGAAGACCGGACCCGTGAGGACGAACAGCATGAACGCGGCGTGCGGCGAGGGCTGGCGCATGCCGAGGCCGGCGTAGAACCACTCCTGCCCCATGAGCCAGCCGAGGAGCGCGAAGCCTGCGAGACTCAGGACGGTCGTCAGCATCAGGCGCTGGGTGATGTGACCGCGCTTGAAATGCCCGAGCTCATGCGCCAGCACTGCGATGATTTCCTTTTCCCGCAGACTCGCAAGCAGGCTGTCGAAGAACACGACGCGCTTGTTTCGGCCGAAGCCGGTGAAGTAGGCGTTGCCGTGGCTCGTGCGCCGCGAGCTGTCGATGACGAAGATGCCGCTGCTGCGAAAGCCGGTGCGCCTGAGCAGCGCTTGGATGCGCCGGCGCATGCTGCCCGGCTTGAGCGGCCGGAACTTGTTGAACAGCGGCGCGATCAGCGTCGGGTAGGCCCAGATCAGGAACAGGGTAAAGCCGGTCCACAGCACCCAGGCGTACAGCCACCAGAACTCGCCGGTTTCCCGCATGAGCCACAGCACGCTGAAGGCGAGCGGCGCGCCGATGAGCAGCAGGAGCAGTGTTTTCTTGAATTGGTCCGTCACGAACAGCCGCGGGGTGATGCGGTTGAAACCGAACCGCTGCTCGATCACGAACGTGCGCCAGGCGCCGAGCGGCAGCTCCAGCAGCCCCATGAGCAGCATCGCGCTCAGCAGGAACGCCGCGCCGGCGGTGAGCGGATCCCATTCGAGCGTGCGCCAGGCGCGGTCGAGGGCATCGAGTCCGCCGCCGAGGGTCCAGAACAGCAGCAGTGCCACGCCGACGATGTTCTCGACGCGGTCGAAGCGGGCGTGCGCGACGGTGTAGTCGGCGGCCTTGCGGTGCGCCTTGAGCGGCAGGCGCCGGCGGAAGGCGTCCGGCACCGCGCGCCGGTGGCGCTGCACGTAACGGACCTGACGCTGGCCGAGCCAGAGCTGCGTCAGCAGCACCAGCGCGAGCAGGAGCAGAAACACTAAAGTGAATGTCGGCATCGGTCGGTGATATCATCGCGGCCCAATCCGCTAGATTACACCGGGAGACCGCGCATGGCACAAGCGCCCAACGGGGGGCAGAGCAGCACCCTCATCTGGATTGACCTGGAAATGACAGGGTTAAATTCGGAAACCGACCGCGTCATCGAGGTCGCGACCATCGTCACCGACAGCCAGCTCAACGTGCTCGCCGAGGGGCCGGTGCTGGCGATTCACCAGTCCGACGCGATCCTGAACGGCATGGACGACTGGAACAAGCGCACCCACAACGCCACCGGGCTGGTCGAGCGCGTGAAACTCTCGACGCTGACCGAGGTGGACGCCGAGCGCCTGGTGCTCGATTTCCTGCGCCGCTACGTGCCGAAGAACAAGTCGCCGATGTGCGGCAACAGCATCTGCCAGGACCGGCGCTTCCTCGCGCGCTGCATGCCGGAGCTGGAGGCCTGGTTTCACTACCGCAATCTGGACGTGAGTTCGATCAAGGAGCTGGTGTATCGCTGGAAACCGGAGCTTTGCAACGGCCTGGTGAAGAAGAACACGCACAAGGCGATTGACGACATCCGTGAGTCTATCGAAGAGCTCAAGTACTACCGCGAACACTTTTTTAAGCTATGAGATTTAGCCGCTTTTATGGAAGCTGGGATTCCCGTTTACCTCTGGTGGAAATTCGACGATTCTGGCCGATAGTACGAAAGCTATTCGCGTCAAGAGATCGACCTTTGTGTTTTGGCCCGTGCCATGTGGTCATTGATGCGAGTGGCCCGTCGATGATCAGCGCCAGCCAAAATCTGTTTAAGTCAGTCCACCAATCGGCGATATGGTCTGCCAGGTCGAAAAGTTCAGCTGTCGTCCAATGGGAGTGCGTAACGCTAACTGGGGCCGGCGGCTGCTGAATCTTCGCAAATTGAATCGTCGGTGCATTCGCGGACCCAGATCGGCTCGAAACCCAATGCGCCACGATATTGCGTTCGTTAGCCAACTCTTTACCAGCTGTCACCAATGCCAAGCCGATTTCCCTATGCGTAGGGAAATTAGCGCAAACACTGCGAAGTAACTTCTTAAGTGTTCTAGTTTTTCGTTCAAAACTTATGATTTCCTCGGGCTCAAGCTGAGATGCTTGTCCATCTCGGCAAGAGGAAAGGGACGAAAGCAGGCTGTTGGTGAAATGCTCCGCAAGCGCCCAATGCGCTGCGATAGCGCCGAGTCCGCGCAAGTCCTCGTCGGTCAATTGTAGAAACCGAACTGATGTGAACTTCGGCGTATTGTTTTCGCTCACGTCACGATATCCAACCGTGGCTGGAAGGTAAATCTGTTGTGGGAATCCATTTAAAGGCGCTCAATTAAAGTGCTTTGTGATGCGAAAGCGCCCACGCGACATGCTCGCGCACGAGCGCGGTCGGATGGTCCCGTCGCCCCTTGAGCGCCGCGACGATCTCGGGGCCGGTTGGTGCGTTGCCCAACGCGACGGCGATGTTCCGCAACCAGCCCTCGTAACCCGCGCGCCGGATGGCCGAACCCTCGGTGCGCTTCAGGAATTCTTCCTCGCTCCAGGAGAAAAGTTCGATGAGCTTTGCGGCGTCAAGGCCATGACGCGGGGCGAAGTCGGATTCCATCGTGGGCCTGGCAAAGCGGTTCCAGGGACAGACCAGCTGGCAGTCATCGCAGCCGAAGATGCGGTTGCCGAGAAGCGGGCGCAGCTCCACCGGAATCGGCCCGCGCAGCTCGATGGTCAGATACGAAATGCAGCGGCGGGCATCGAGCCGGTACGGCGCGACAATCGCGCGCGTCGGGCAGATATCGATACAGGCCTGACAGGTGCCGCAGTGGTCCGCCGCCGGCGCATCCACCGGC
>CAKKQL010000157.1 GCA_919902095.1 Acidiferrobacterales bacterium | reverse complement strand
CGTGCACGTCCGCCTTGGCGGCCAACCCGACTTGGAGCCGCCCTTGCACCGTCTCGAGATTGCGCGCGACGGCGGCTTTCTCCGCGCGCGCCAGCTCCAGGCCGTCCGCCGCCGCCAGCACGTTCAAGTAGGCCTCCACTACGCGCAGCATCAGGTCTTGTTGCGCGCCCAGCCGTTCCGCCTCGGCCCGCCGCACGTCCGCCCTCGCCCGCCGTACTTCGGCCAGGCTGGCGCTGTTGAAAACCGGCTGCGTGAGGTTCAAGGCGTATTCCGTGCTGTCGTACTCGGCACTGCCGGCGGGGCGGGAGGTAACGGTGGAGTCCGTGACGGTCTCATCGCGGTTACGGTTCTTGCGGGCAGTGGCGCTGATCGTGGGCAGCAGCAAGGCGCGCGCCTGCGGCAATTTCTGCAAACCGGCTTGATAGGTAAACTCCGCCGCCTGCAACTTCGGATCGTGCTCGCGTGCCAGTCGATAGACCGTCATCAGGTCGTCGGCGAGAACGACCGCGGGCGTCAGCGCGAACGCCAAAACCATTCCGGCCAGGAACGGTCGCGTCGCTCGCCGCGACCTGCTGTGCTTAGATACGCGCGTGCCCGCGGGTACCGGCATGGGACTTGGGCGCTTTGGCGCCGAACTTGACAGGGTATCCATGGTGTAATTACTATGTGATTACGCTATGAAAACCCACATCGTGCGCATCGGCAACTCGCGCGGCCTGCGACTACCCAAGACCGTCTTGACGCAGTGCGGACTGGAAGATGCCGTCGAGATCGAGGTCGAGGACAACCGCCTCGTCGTCCGCCCCGCGCGCGGCGCGCGCGCCGGCTGGAACGAAGCCTTCGCCACGATGGCGAAGCACGGCGATGACATCCTGCTCGACCGCGACACCTTGAAGCCCACGGATTGGGACAAGGTCGAATGGCGCTGGTAGCCTCGCGCTTCGACGTATTCCTGGTTTCTCTCGACCCCACCCAAGGCCACGAAATCCGCAAGACCCGGCCCTGTGTCGTCATCTCGCCGGACGAAATGAACCGGCATATCGCGACGGTCATCGTGGCGCCCATGACGACGCACGGTCAGGATTACCCGACCCGCGTCCCGGTCGTGTTCCGGCGCAAAAAGGGCCGGATCGTGCTGGACCAGATCCGCACCGTCGACAAGACACGTCTGGTCAAACATATCGGCCATCTGGACCGGAGCACATCGAACCGTGTCTTGTCGGTATTACAGGAGATGTTCGCGCCTTAGGCATGGGCCCGCTCCTCACTTTTTCGCGTCTGCCTTCTCTTCCAGCTCCTCGATCTTTTTCCGCATCGCCTGAATGACGCCGGCCTGCTGGGCGTAGGCGCGCACGAGCTGGCGGGTGGTATCCGTCAGCCCTTTGATGGCGATGGTGAGGTCGTCTTTCCTGGCGTTGATGGCATCAATCTGCATCATCACGAGACGCGCCACGTCGTCGGGATTGGAAATCACGCGTTGGCCGCGTGCGCCTTTTTGAGCAACCTTAGCCTGGTTCTCGCCGTCTTTGCCGGGGGCAGGATTGTTGTCAGCCATCTGAGTCTCCTGGGTTGAGTAAAGTGAATTAACGTTCGCGGATGCTTTCCCTGCCCGCCTGCAACAGTGGACTCAGAAAGTATTCGATCAGACGGCGGCTGCCGGTCTTGATCTCGACCGTCACGGTCA
The DNA here is from genome assembly GCA_919902095.1 of Acidiferrobacterales bacterium. The sequence goes on along the minus strand of CAKKQL010000157.1, from coordinate 1,822 downwards.
TACCGGGACTAAGCGCCACTTCCTTGCCGTTCTCCACGCGCACGCTGGACTTCGCCATGCTCACGCGCGCAGCGTAGAACAGGCCCAGCCTCCCCAGCGGCACGGCGTCTTTCGACAGCGTCAATATCCGGCCTTCGATGGTCCCATAGCGGGTGAAGGGGAACGTCTCGATCTTGATTTCCACCTCCTGATCCGGGTTCACGAAGCCGATGTCCTTGTTCTCCACCCACGCCTCGACTTCCAGCTGCCCTTCACTCGGGACGATCATCATCAGCGGCTGCGCCGGCGTCACCACGCCGCCGACGGTGTGCACCGCGAGCTGCTGCACCACCCCGTCAATAGGCGCGGTGAGGCGCTGCTGGCTGGTGCGCTGCTCGGCCTTAACGACTTCTTTCGAGAGCGAAGCGGCGCGCGTTTCGGCTGCCGCCAGGGCGGCCGCGTGCTCCTGCGCTTTGGCGGCGCGCGCCTGCTCGGCCTCCAGGTACTGCATCCGCGATACCAGTTGCTTGTCGAGGAGTTTCCGGAACGCCTCGGCCTTGCCCCGTAGCGCGTGCAGCTCCGCGAGCTGGTCGCGCAACTGGCTGCGCTGGGTCCGGACGAACGCCGGATCGGCGCCCGGCGGGGGCTCGAAGTCGTTCTTGCCGGCCATCAACGCCCGCAGCCGCGCCACCTCGGTCAGCGCCGCGAGGTGCTCGTTCAAAAACCGTTCTCGGTCAGCGCCGGTGGCCGTGGGGTCGAGCTCGATGAGCGGGTCGCCCTGCTGCACGCGCTGACCGTCGCGCACGTGGATCGCCTTGATGACACCGCTCTCCAGGGGTTGAATCACCTTGGAGCGGTCGCTCGGCACGATCTTGCCCTGGGCCACGGCGACGATGTCGATCTTGCCGATGAGCGCCCACAATACGGCGAAACCGAAGACGATCATGACGGTGCGGGCGATGGCGCGCCCGAGCGGTGACGGCGGGCTTTCCTGCACCTCGAGCGCCGCCGGCAGGAACTCAATCTCCCGCCCGCGCGGCGCGGCCACCGGCGGCTGGCGCTTTTCCTCTTCCCAGGCGGTGCGCCAGACCTCGATATGGCGCTTGGCGTACTCGCACACGACGGCGACCCGCGCCTCGATCCACGCGCCCGCACGCGCGGCCACGGGGATGCGCTTGAGCAAGGTCCACAACGTGCGCAGTACCGGCTTGAGCACTTTCCACGTCCAGACCGAGGCGCGCCACAGGGCGCGCAGCGCTATGCCGTTGAACCGCAGCAGTTTGTCCCAGGCCTGCACCAGCCGAGGTTCGAGTTTTTCCCACCGCGCCTGCCAGCGGGCGTGAAACGCGCGTTCAGGCGACGACATAGGTTCCTTCCTGGTGCTGGTGCAGCTGCCAGTAATAGCCCTTGAGGCCGAGCAGTTCGTGGTGCGTGCCCTGCTCGATGACCTGACCCTTGTCGAGCACGTAGATGCGGTCGGCGTGGCGCACGGTGCTGAGCCGATGGGCGATGAGAATCACGGTGCGGTCCTGGCAGATGCGCGCCAGGTTCTGCTGGATGATGCTCTCCGACTCGTAATCGAGCGCGCTCGTAGCCTCGTCGAAGATCAGCAGGCGCGGGTCGGCGATTAAGGCACGGGCGATGGCGATGCGCTGGCGCTGGCCGCCGGAGAGCGTGCAGCCGTGCTCGCCGACGACGGTGTCGTAACCTTGCGGCATTTCGAGGATAAATTCGTGCGCCCCGGCAAGCTTGGCGGCCTCGATCACGCGCTCCAGCGGCGTGCCAGGGTCGGCGAGCGCGATGTTGTCGCGCACCGTGCGGTTGAACAGAAAGTTTTCCTGCA
>CAKKQL010000156.1 GCA_919902095.1 Acidiferrobacterales bacterium | reverse complement strand
GGCGCAAGGACATCACCGACCTGTTCCTCGGCACCGGTCTCGGCCCGCGCGCCTATTCCATCATCGAGCAGGGCATGGTCACGCGCATCGTCGAGGCCAAGCCCGAAGACCTGCGCGGCTTCCTCGAAGAAGCCGCCGGCATCTCGCGCTACAAGGAGCGGCGCAAGGAAACCGAGAACCGCATCAAGCATACGCGCGAGAACCTGGCGCGCGTCGAGGACATCCGCGGCGAGCTCGCGCACCAGCTCGAGAAACTGCAGAAGCAGTCGCGCGCCGCGGCGCGCTACAAGGAGCTCCGGCAGGATGAACGCGACGCGCGCGCGCAATTGCTGGCGCTGCGCTGGCAGGAACTCAACACGCGCCTGCAGGAACAAGACCTGGTGCTGGCGCAGCACCAGACCGCGCTCGACGCCGCGCTCGCGGCGCAGCGCGCCATCGAGGCCGAGATCGAAAAACTGCGCGCGCGCCAGACCGAGGCGAACGAGCAGTTCAACGCGGTGCAGGGCGAGTACTACGCCGCCGGCGCCGAGATCTCGCGCCTCGAGCAGGCGCTCGAACATGCGCGCGAGACGCGCGCGCGCCATCTGAGCGAACAGGAGCAGGCCAACCGCGCCTGGGAAGAATCGAGCGCGCACCTGGGCACGGACCGCGCGCGCTTCGACGAGTTGCACGCCAGCCTCGAACAGCTCGCGCCGCGCCTGGCCGAGCTCACGCGCAATCTCGAGGCCGCCGCCGCGGCGCGCGCCGCGGCCGAGCGCGCCATGCAGCAGTGGCAGGCGGAGTGGGAGGCGTTCACCCATCAGGCCGCCGAAGAGACCAAGCAGCGCGAGGTACAGGGCACGCGCATCCAGAGCCTCGAAAGCCATCTCGCCCAGCTCGGCGAACGCGAAGGCCGGCTCAAGACCGAAGCGGCGGAGATCCAGGCGCAGCTCGATGCCGCGGGCGCCGATGTCGTGCGCGCCGAGGCCGCGCGCCTGGACGCGACCTGCGCGGACCAGGAACAGCGCCTGGCCGACACCGAGGCCGGCATCAAGGACGCCCGCGCCGCGCGCGAGGAAGCCAACGTCAAACTCGACGCCCTGCGCGGCCAGACCCAGACGGTCGAGGCGCGCCTCGCCGGCCTGCGCGAACTGCAGGCCGCCGCCGAGGGCGAGGCGTACGACGACGCGCGCCTGCTCGACTGGTTGCGCCGCCACCGCCTGGAAGAAGCCCCGCGGCTCGCCGGACGGCTCAACGTCGACGCCGGCTGGGAGAAGGCGGTGGAACACGTGCTCGGCGCCGACCTGACGGCGCTGTGCGTCGATGGCTTCGACCCGCTCGCCGGCGATGCCGCCGAGTTCAACGGCTCGGCCGTTACCTTTATCGACCAGTCGCTGTCTGCCGCCAGCCAGGCCGGCGCGCGTCCGCGGCTGCTCGACCGCATCAAGACCACGCTCGACCTCTCGCCCTGGCTCGCCGACGTGTATGTCGCCGACAGCCTGAGCGAAGCGCTCGCGCGCCGCCACGAATTGGCGACGCACGAGTCCATCGTCGCGCGTGACGGCGCCTGGGTCGGCCGCAACTGGCTGAGCCTCGGCGCCGAGCAGGGCGTGCGCGCCGGCATGCTCGAACGTCAGCGCGAGATCAAGGAGCTCGAAACCCGGTCGGGCGACATCCAGCGCGAACTGGCGGCGCTGCAAACGCAGCTCGCGGAGGCCGTGGACCGCCTGCACACGCTCGAACAGCGCCGCGACGACGTCGGGCGCGAGCTCAACGAAAGCCATCGCGCACGCGCCGCGCTGCGCGAAAAACTCGGTCACCAGGAGGCGCACCTCACGCAGCTCAGCGCGCGGCGCACGCAGATCGAAGCCGAGCTGGCCGAGATCGCCGAACAGCTGAATCGCGACAGCGCCGGCCTCGGCGAGGCGCGCGCGCTGCTGGACGCCGCCGCGTCGGGCGGCCTGAGCCACGACGACCGGCGCACGCAGCTACAGCAGGCGCGCGCGACGTTGCAGCAACAGCTCGACGCCGCGCGCGCGGGCGAGAGCGAGACGCGCGACGTCATGCACCGGCTTGAGGTCGAACAGCAGGGCGCGCAAACCGCCTTTGACGCCACGCGCGCCTCGATCGAGCGTCTCGAAGGCCAGCTGCGCCAGCTGACGGCGCGGCGCGAGGAGCTCGCCGGCCTGCTGGCGGACGACGCCCGTCCGGAAGACGATCTGCAGGCGAAACTCAACGAGTCCCTCGGCCTGCGCCTCGCGATCGAGGGCCGGCTCTCCGGCGCGCGCCAGGCGGTGACGGACCTCGACAACCTGCTGCGCGAGCAGGAGCAGGCGCGCGGGCGCGAGGAGCGCCGCGCCGGCGAAATCCGCACCCAGATCGAAGGCGAGCGCATGGTGCGCCAGGAGCTGGTGGTGCGGCGCGATACCCACGCCGAGCAGTTGCGCGAGGCCGGCGGCGATCTCGATGAAGTCGTGAAATCGCTGTCCGCGGAGGCGACCGAGGCCGGCTGGGCCGAGCGCCTGGAGCAGATCGCGGCACGCATCGAGCGCCTGGGGCCGATCAACCTGGTGGCGATCGAGGAATTCGAGGAGGCCTCCAACCGCAAGGGCTACCTCGATAAGCAGCACGAGGACCTGGTACAGGCGCTGACCACGCTCGAAGAGGCGATCCACAAGATCGACCGCGAGACGCGCCTGCGCTTCAAGGAAACCTTCGACAAGGTCAACGAAAACTTCCAGGCTTTTTTCCCGCAACTTTTCGGCGGCGGCAGCGCCTACCTCGAACTCACCGACAACGATTTGCTCGAGTCCGGCGTGGCGGTCATGGCGCGCCCGCCGGGCAAGCGCAACAGCACCATCCATCTGCTGTCGGGCGGCGAGAAGGCGCTCACGGCGGTGGCGCTGATTTTCGCCATTTTTGAGCTGAATCCGGCGCCGTTCTGCCTGCTGGACGAGGTTGACGCGCCGCTCGACGACGTCAACGTCGTGCGTTACGGCGAGACGCTCAAGACGCTGTCGAAGCGCACCCAGCTGGTGTACATCACGCACAACAAGATGAGCATGGAAATCGCCGACATCCTCATCGGCGTGACCATGTCCGAACCCGGCGTTTCGCGCCTCGTGGCCGTGGACGTGGACGAGGCGCTGAAAATGGTCGCGCAGTGATGGACCTGCAGCTGGCCCTGCTGGTCGCCGGCACCCTCGTCATTGCCCTCGTTATTGCCGTCAGCCTGGTTGATCGCGCGCGCCGCCCGCGCCCGCGGCGCGTGGAACCCGAAGCTGAGGCGGCCGGCGTGCTGCGCATGCGCGTCCCGCGCGCCGCGGTGCAACCGATTACCCTCACGCTCGATATCAACCCGGCGCCGGCGGCCGCGGCCGAGCACCGCTCGCTCAAGTCGGACGCCGCGGTCGAGCCCATGGAACCGTCGAAGTTAGATGCCATCACCGAGGAACTCGAGGTGCTGGCGGACGTGGCGCAGGTGCCGCTCAACC
>CAKKQL010000155.1 GCA_919902095.1 Acidiferrobacterales bacterium | reverse complement strand
TTCGGCCTGGAGCGTGGTGTAGCGGTTCTGTTTGGCAAGGTAATCCGCGAGCCCGGCTTCGGACTCGTGCAACAGGTCGCCTTCCAGGCATCCAACCGGTGCCTCGGTCACCACCTTCTCGTGGATCGGATCGTCCGACCAGTTGGCGTGATCGCGGTGAAATAGCCGCAGCATGTGGACCAGACCGGGGAGGCCGTCGATAAAGTCGGGCCCCGGAAAATAGAACATGAAGAACCGGTCTGTGGAATGGGGCGCGGACATTGCCCGGCCTATTCGTGAACGATCAGCGAATCGCGACCGATTTCAACGAAGCGCGCTGTTTCAAATACCCGAACGATGGCGGCGAGGTTGTTGCGCAGGAGGTATTCGAGCTCGGCATTCCCAATGTTTCCGGTGGACACAAGCAGAAGTCGTTGTGGTCGTTCCGCGATCAGGTGCGACTGGACGAAATCGTCGTCCTTGGTGACCACAATGCGCTGCTCACGTTCGGTGATTTCGAGAACGGTGCTGTCCGGGGTGTGATTACCCCGTGGCAGATCCAGGGTGTGGATCGCTTCGTGCCCGGCTTCGGTCAACCACGCGCAGAACCGTCTCGGCAGTTGCGCGTCTACCAGAAACTTCATGCGGCGTGGTGTTCTGAACGCTTAACGTGCGCCAGGCGGGCGGCGTAGGAAAGCACGGCCAGGATATCCTCGCGCTCAAGATCCGGGTAATCGGTCAGTATCTGTTCGATGCTCATTCCACCCGCCAGCAGTTCGAGCAGAGTCTCGACGGGGTAACGTAGTCCGCGGATACATGGTTTTCCGTGACAGATGGCGGGATCGATCGTAATGCGTTCCAGTGTCTTCATGTGCAGCGCTCCGGCTCTGTGCATCTGAAGTGTAATCCGCTCCATCGACTGGCGCCAGACAGGCGGTCGGCGGGGTCCGCCGGGTTGGCGTTTCGGACGTATTGGAGTAGATGGAACAGGGTTATCCCCTCAGCGGCGGGTGAGTTCCCGGAGCTTCGCGTATTTGCTGAAGCTGTTGAAACAGCCGATCAGGACGTGGACCAGTCCGGGGACGCCGTCCAGGAAGCCAAGACGCAGAAAGTAGAACTTGATGAACCGGAACAGCGGGCTGAGCAGCAGCTTACCCGCGCCCGCGCGTTTGCCGCGGGCGTACATCTGTTCGGCCTGCAGGCTGGTGTAGCGATTCTGCTTGGCAAGGTAGTCGGCGATGCCCTGTTCGGACTCGTGCAACAGGTCGCCTTCCAGGCGTCCGACCGGCGCATCGGTCACCACCTTCTCGTGGATCGGATCGTCGCTCCAGTTGGCGTGCCGGCGGTCGAACAGCCGCAGCGACAGATCGGGATAGCCTTCGCCGTGGCGCAGCCAGCGACCGAGGAAACGGTTGCAGCGCGCGAACTCGTAGGCCTGGAAACGTGGAGCTTCCAGTTCATTGAGAATGCCCGCACGCAGCGCGTCGCTCACGCGCTCGTCGGCGTCCACGCATAGCACCCAGTCGTGGTTCGCCTGCGCCACGGCGAATTGTTTTTGTTTGCCGAAGCCAAGCCAGTCTTGTTGCACCACCCTGGCATTGAAGCGGCGGGCGATGTCGAGGGTGGCGTCCTGGCTGCCCGAGTCCACGATCACGATTTCCGAAGCGAAGGCGCAGCTTTGAAGGCAGGGTTCGAGCCGCGCCGCGGCGTTACGGGTAATGATCACCACGGACAGGGACTCGGGCATGGCGGAATTCTAGCCGATAACGGCGGCGGCCCGGCGCGCCTGTTTCAATGCCTCGACCGACGCTTCCAGATACGCGGGCATCGCGAAGACGCCGCAGGCCTCAAGCCCGATGCTGCAATGGCGGCGCTCCCGGCGGAGGTGGTAGAAACACGGGCAACAGGCCTGCGGAGCGAACACGACGCGAGTGGGGGCGGCCGGATGAATCGTGTGCTGCGGAAGATCGTGCGACATGAGCGCCACGTGCTGGCGGGCGATATGCTGCGCCACGTGCGACACGAAGCTGTCCGCGGTCACGGTGACCGGCGCCGTCGCGACCACACGCAGCATCTCGTCCACGCTGGCGGTGATACGGCATTCGATCCCATGCGCACGGTATTCTTCCAGGGTCGGGTCTTTCGGACCGAAGTAGCAGACGTATCCGCCGGCTGCGATGCCGGCGTGCGCCAACAAGGCCTGGGTGAATCCGGCCGGGAAGTACTGGAAACTGCCACCCGAAGGGAACAACGCGACTTCGGGAACGACCGGGTCCTGTGCGGACAGCGTGGCGATATGGGTCTGCAAGCGCCCGCGTAATGTTCGGTGTGCCATATGCAAACCACGCATGAGGTCGGTCTCGGTAAAACCGAGGGCACGCGCCAGCGGCGCCCACATGCGCAACGCATAGTAGGAAGGGGTTTCGCGTCGCCAGTCGAGGCTCGCGCCAAAGCGCAAGTCGGTGAGCAGTTGCAGCACACGGCGTCCCGCCCCCAACCGCGGATACGCATACGAGGCGAGCAACCGCCGCTCGGGGAAATTGACGTAGTAATCCCGCGTCAGCCAGTTCCGTAATACCGTAGTGACCGACGTATGCTGCACGATGACATAGCGTGGGTGCGGAGCGTGCGCCGACTTGGACAGCGATTGGACCGACCCTTGCGGCCACAGCACCCGGGCCAGCGCCTCCGAATCGGTGCGCGCATAGACGCAGGCCTCGGGCGACAGCAGGTCCGCGCCAAGCTCGTGCAAGGCCTGCAGGCCGTTGAGCGCCATGATCAAGTCGCCATGGCCGGTGTGAATGCGCACCGTGTTGAACGGCCTGCGAAGGGAGGGTGTCGGCATATGCTACGGCTGGCCTTTTTCGTCTGAGATTGCGTTCGCGCTGAACAACCCGTCGTAACGTTGTTTGAGCTGCAACGCGACATGCTCCCAGCGATGTGTCCGTTCGATGTGGTCGCGCGCGCGCCGTGCGACCTCCGCGAGCCGTTCGGGCCGATCGAGGAGCTGCGCGATCTCGTCCGCGAATTGGGAAGAGTTTTTGGTATCGGCGATGAAGAACCCGGTCTCGCCTTCGCGGATAAACTCCACCAATCCTCCCCGGCGCGCCGCCAGCACCGGCGCGCCGGCGGCCATGGCTTCGATCGCCACCATACCGAACGGTTCCTCGAACTCGGAGGGCACCACGGCCAGAT
>CAKKQL010000154.1 GCA_919902095.1 Acidiferrobacterales bacterium | reverse complement strand
TGGAGGCAACTGCAACGCGGCCAGACTGCGTGTTTGTTGGTGGTAGGCTTCTTCAGGAGGGCGACACAAAGAGACTGGACGGGGCAGGCGATGTTGTACCACGTTTCCGGAGCGCACTGGCGGCGGGAGGAACGTATTGCTTCATGGTGAGTCGGGCAGATCGACATTCCGATACGTTGGTGCGACATAGGGATGATTTACCTGCGGTGACGAAAACGGTGAAATATACCCATCCCTTTTCTGCTCTGGCGAGGGTGGTGTTGCCTGAACACCGGCATGCGATCTGTCGCCTGCCGCCGGGCGATGCCGACGATCCGCTACGCGGGTCGCCGATCAAGTCGCGCGCTTTGGCCGCTCTCCAATCAGTTCTACACACACGTGCCAATCCGCACCTTGCAGGCGTCCATCAAGCGCACACTGGCTGCCAGAGCGATAAGGACGCCGCAGCGGCCAATGATCCTGTCGCCCAAGACGAAACCACCGAAGCCGAGTAAACTTACAGAATGGAAAAGAAAACCGTTTACCTCGAAACCAGTGTCGTGAGCTACCTCACCAACCGTCCTTCGCGCGATCTGATCGTCGCCGCGCACCAGACCGTGACACGCGAATGGTGGGAGAGCCGCCGAGCTGATTTCACGCTCTATGTCTCGGAGCCCGTGCTCGATGAAGCCGGCGCCGGCGATCCCGAGGCCGCGGCCAAGCGCCTGAGCGCACTCAATGACATTGAAGTGCTCAGCGTCACCGACGAAGCGATCGAGTTCGCGGCACGCTTGTTGCAGCAAGGCGTGATCCCCGAGAAAGCCGCGACCGATGCGCTACACGTGGCGCTTGCCTGCACCAACGGCATCCACTACCTGCTCACCTGGAACTGCAAGCACATTGCCAATGCCGAGCGCTTCGACGCCATCGCCACGGCCTGCTTGGAAAACGGCTACAAATCGCCCATTATCTGTACCCCCGATGAACTGACTGGAGACTGACATGACCTGGGAAGATCCGATTGTGAAAGAAGTGCGCGATATCCGCGACAAGATCGCCGCCGAACATCGTTACGACGTGCGCGCTATCGGTCGTTACTACCAGCAAAAGCAAGCGCGCGCTGCACGCAAGCTCGTGACGCGTCCGCCGCGTCGCCCTGACATCCAGAGGACCGCGACACGCTAATCTCATCGATCGCCCGCCCCGCTGCTTGCAGCAACCCACGCAAGCATCGGGCCGGAACGTATGCACGAGCCGGCGCTTCGACGTCTATATAGAGGATGTGGACTTAGGTTTTCGCCTGCGTTTAGCCGGACACAAGGCCATGTATGTGCCGGATGCCGTGGTGCATCATGTGGGCTCGGCCACCGCGGGCGGGCAATGCAGTGATTTTTCCGTTTATCACGGGCATCGACACTTGGTGTGGACCTTTGTGAAGAACATGCCGGGCGTGCTTCGATCGGGGCCGCAGCCTTAATTGGCATTGAAAGGAATTGCGTCCATGAAGGCTAGGGGCGAGCGCCCCGTACCTGGCAGTGGTAGCCGCGCCACAGTTGCTGCGGTTGTCGTTAACTTTAGATGGTGGCAGAATATAAAAAAGGAAAGGAGTGAGAGGGTGGCACAAATGGAAATTTTCATTGTTTTGACCGCCTTCGCAATAACGAGCGGGTTGTCTTGGTGATTCAGCCGGCCTACCTCATGGTTTTATCTTCTGGATCATCCTAATGAACGATCCTTGCACAATCAGCCCATGCCGTGTTCCGGTGGCCTGGCTATCCTTGTCGCTATTTATCTCTGCTTTGCGGTTGCGTTAACACTGCTCGGAAGTTGGGACAGTAACCTTCCGCTGCTTGCGATGGCTGGGCTGCTGGTCGTAGTCGTATCGTTCATCGATGACCGGTTCACGGTACCTGTCCATTATCGGCTGGCGATCCATCTTATTGTTGCCGCCATCCTCGTGTACGCTGGTTTCAGGATTGAGCAAATTGAGTTACCAGGTCTTGTTTGGGTCATGTCGCCGTTGATCTCAGGCGTCGTGACACTGTTATATGTAACCTGGATGATCAACCTGTATAATTTCATGGATGGCATGGACGGTCTCGCCGCCGGCATGGCCGTCATCGGCTTTAGCGCGCTTGCATTCCTCGGCTTGCTGGCGGGACACCAGTTGTACGCGCTTCTGTGTCTGGTCATCGCCGGTTCTGCCGCTGGATTCCTCGCCTTCAACTCGCAATTCCCCGCGGCTTGCCGCGGGGACACCGACCCTTAAGATGTCGGGACGACAGAGACGGTTGTCCATAAGGCGAGCCATTGCGCGTGGCAGATCCACTACCCTATTGTGTTTCCGGTAAAGTATCGACGCACGCTGCTCGATGAGGAAGTCGTCGAGATCATTGTCGAGACGGCCCGGGAGATCGGCGAGCGGTATGACATCGAGTTTGAGCAGATAGGGTGCGATCGGAATCACATTCACCTCTTGTGCTCGGCGCACCCGAAGGTGGCGCCCGGACAGATTGTGCGGGTGTTCAAGAGTATCACGGCCCGAGAGATCTTTCGGCGTAAGCCGAGCGTGAAGCAGGCGTTGTGGGGCGGAGAGTTCTGGACGGACGGCTACTACGTCGCCACGGTAGGAGCAGGCGGCAGTTGGGCGGTCGTGGAACGATACGTGCGCAATCAAGGTACGCCGAAGGATGAGCTGAGGCAGTTGAAGCTTTTCTAATACCCCAATACCCCGCGCTCTTGGCGCGGGGTAGTTTATTCCGCCGGCGCGCATATTTATGGGTGACACGGGTTCCACGGCGCTCGGGTTGCTGGCAGCGGGATTCTCGCTCTGGGGCGCGCAGGAGCGCGTGTTCCCATTCTGGATGGCGCTGCTGATTTTCTCACCATTTATCGCGGACGCCACCGTCACCCTGATCCGGCGTGTACTACGCCGCGAGCGTGTCTGGCTGGCGCACCGGGACCACTATTACCAACGCCTGATCTTGTCTGGCTGGGAGCCACCGGAGAGTCTTGCTGGGGGAATACACCGTGATGTTCGGTGCGGGCGCCAGCGCGGTGGCCGTCCATGCCATGCAGGTGCTTGAACAATGGCTCATGCTTGTCGCGTGGACCCTGATATATGCTGTCCTGGCTCGCCTCGTGCGACGTAACGAACGGAACATCCGATCCAAGGTGCTCGAAAAATGAGCACAGCCACGCCTCGTTTTGGGCACGGGATGGATTCGGGTGTTTTCAGGCGACCTTCCCAGACTCTTTTGCGGAGCTATGCATTCGACAAAACAGCTGTAACCAACTCGCTAAAATTCACTATTTTAATGATAAAATCCTCGCTGTTACCCCGCCTAACAATACCGGAGCTTTAGTTTCGTGAAATTAACAGTTATCGGCACAGGCTACGTCGGCCTGGTGACGGGCGCGTGTTTCGCCGAAATGGGCAACACCGTCAC
>CAKKQL010000153.1 GCA_919902095.1 Acidiferrobacterales bacterium | reverse complement strand
ATGGCTACGACCCAGACCCAGCCATAATTCGTATAATGTATATTATGTCAAATATAAGAAAGAGCAGGCAGAACTGATTCAGGCATCCAGGTCAAAGCTGTTCCCGCACTTCTACCCCTCCGGCATTAGCCCGAATCAGCCCAGGCCCGCAGGCCCGCATGGACTTGCCCAGCGTAAGCATTCAGATCCGGCAAATCAGAACCAAACCGAAACGACGGCTGAGCAAACACTGATTGAAGCACTGCGGGTAACCGTCGGCGGGCAGAAGTCAGCGGTCTGCCACCCGCCCCACTACCGGGGATGGGGTAGTCAGAAAGGGCCTATGCTGGGGTAGTCAGTGAACCGAACGAGGTGACCAATGTGGCGATCCGGGGTATTGGCGCTGGTCCTGGGATTGGCGGGTTGCGGCGCTGAGGTAGCCGGCACGGCGGCCACGGTCGGGGCGCTCAAGGCCAGGGAGGCCGAGCAGGCGCAAAAGCAGATGGAGGAGGTCCGGCAACGGCTGGACTCGGCCGCCGCGCTCGAGCGGCAGCGGGCCATGGCGGCGGAAAAACAGTGAAGGTTTGATCTGGGGCCGGCCGATTGCCATCGGAGTCGTCTACCAGATAGTATTACAGTATTACTTTATTACAGGTGGCAGGTAACTCGGTCATGCAGCAGATCTCCAAGGTCACGAGCAAGTTCCAGGCAACCATCCCGCTGGCCGTGCGGCGCAAACTTGGCCTGAAGCCGGGCGATGCCGTCGTGTTCGAGATCGAGAACGACAGCGTCCGGGTGCGGCGCGCCACCGTCCTCGACAGGGAATACGCCATGGCCCTCGAAGGCACGCTGACGGAATGGCTCTCCAGGGAGGACGAAGAGGCATACCGTGGATTATGACCGCTACGACGTCGTCATCGTCCCCTTCCCGTTCACCGACAAGGCTCAAGTAAAACGCCGTCCGGCGCTCGTTGTCTCCGGCAGCGCTGCGTTCAACAAGAAGGTGGGTCATAGCGTGATGGCCATGATCACGAGCGCCAACAATCCGCCGTGGCCGCTGGATGTGCCCATTTCGGACCTCGACGCCGCCGGCCTGCCGGCGGCATCGGTCGTGCGCCTGAAGCTTTTCACCCTCGATCACCGCTTTATCATCGCCAAACGTGGGTCGCTGTCGGACAAGGACCGAAAAGCAGTAAACCGGGCGCTGAAAACTGTGCTGGGTGCCTGAGTCAACCAACTGCATGCGCAAAGCCAAATCCACTGTACGACGCAGCAAGGTGCTGAAGGCTCGCGGAAACGGGGCGGCGCGGCCAGGGTCAAGGAAGCCGAGTAGACGCGGAAACAGCAGGAACAGGTCCGGCAACGGCTGGATGCGGCCGCCGTGCACGATCGCCAGCGGCGCGCGGCGGAACACGGCTCGGCGCGGGAGCGACGCCCTTTCAAGTACTCTTGACCCCTTGAGCCCGGATTTCGCCCAGAGGAATTATTTTAGAAGCGGATGATCTTTCGGCAGTTGCTTGGAGTACCAGATGGCAAGTTTATGCCGCAGGGTGGGTTGCGAGACCTGATCTTCCGGCAACGGTTGAATGACTTTATCGTGGACCAGCAGGCGGTAGATAAACAGGATTTTCTCGCTGGCCGAGTCCGTCGGCTCAAACACGACGGCGCCCCGATCTTCACCGTACTTCATGCCGGCGAGAATCGCGGCTTTAACCAATTCTGCCTCATGTTTTAATTGCTTCATGGCAACCTTAGGTTTTTACAGGCGTGCGGGGTGCCTTGACTCCCCTTCTTTTCTGCCTTTGTCCCGTTCCAGTTAATTTAGTATGGTGTCCCCGGAATTCGCGCGATCAGATAGTCGCGAGCCGCTGGACCGTATCCGGATACCGCTTGACGAGATTGATCAGCAGCGCCGCCTGCGCATTTGGCTTAGCCCGCCCCTGCTCCCAGTTCTCCAGAGTACGGGCGTTAGTCCGCAGATAGACCGCGAACAATGCGCGCGAGATCTTCAGGTTTTCGCGCACGCGAATCAGTTCCTTCGGCGTGACCTTCGGCGCCGGCTTGTACTCGACCGCATGCGTACGCAGCGTCCGCTTGCCTTGCCGTGCTTCGGCGAGCGCCGTCATGCCCTCGCTCAATTCGGCGAAAAGGTCACGCTTGGCGGCGCGCGTCATTTTGGATTTGACAGTAGTCTTCATCGGTTTCTCTTCGCTTCCAGTTCCGCCTTGATCATTCCCTTGAGCGCCTTGCGTTGTAGCGGCGTCAGGTCAGCCATTTCGCCCTTGTCATACAGCGTGAAGAGCCAAAACTGAAACCCCGCATCCCACCAGTAGTAAATTATCCGCAGGCCGCCACGTTTGCCCTTGCCGCGCCGGGCGTCGGCAAACCGCAGGAATCTAACACAGCGGTCCGCGACCACCCAATCGGCGTCGGAGGATGGCTTTACCCGCCCTTAAACCGCCGGGCGCGGGGCCGCTATGCGGCCTTCCCCGCCGCATTGACCCGCAGATGGACCCGCTCGGCCCGTTGCAATGTCCTGAGCAGGGCAAAAATATTCTCCGCCGTCGGGTTGCCGCGTGGGCCGAGCATGCGTTGCAGGCTCTTGCTGGGTTTGTCCAGCGCCACCGCCAGTCGGTCAAAGGTGATGGTGGCGTTGATGTAATCGCGCAGCATGGCCTTGCCGGCTTCGAGATCGCCGATGAGGAGTTCGTTGACCGCCTCGGTCAGCATTGCCTGGCGGAAGCCGCGGTCCTTCTGGGCGCGCGCCAGAACGGTTTCACGAAAGTCGCGTGTCAGTGCCATGTCGTTTATCTCTTGCTTGCCTTGTATCGGGCCCAACGTTCCTGCGCGTGTCGGATGTCTCGATTCTGGCCTTTCTTGGTGCCGCCGCCCAGCAGGACCACCACCGTATCGGCCTCTTGGCCGATGTAGATGCGATAGCCCGGCCCGAAGTCGATGCGGTATTCCGCCACGCCCTGGCCGACGGGTTTCACGCTGGAGAGATTGCCCTGCGCCATCCGGTAAAGCGCCGCGGAAACCTTGGCAGCGGCGATGGCATCCAGACGCTCGAACCAATGCCGGAAAGGCGATGTTCCGTCTGCTTCGGTATATTCGACGACGTTCCGTGTCGACATTTCTATAGTAACCTATATGTTACCTTTGTCAAATCGGGTAACCACAAGAGACGCGCTGGTGGATTGGTCCTGCAAGGGGCGCTCCGCCACTCCGGTTTCCCCGAATCCCCGTTATTTCTTAAGGAATCTAGCACAGGGGTCTGCCTGGGCCCACCCCGGACCGGCGGGCGCAGGAGGAATCACGCCGCAAGCTTCAATTCAGCGGAGATTACATCCCAAGGGACAAATATTCGGTCATCCTTGGCTTTCTCGATGAGGCCTAGCTCCATCAGCCGCACGACGTCGGTGTGAACATTCTTGTAATCGCGACCGAGATGCTTGGCAAGCGCATAGATCGTCATCCTGTCCTTCGTGCGCAGCGCTTCGAGCAACGCCCAGCGCGCCGGCGAAAGTTCCTTGAGCAGTTGCGGCAGGCTCGAAAAGGAAAGCCTGTGCTCCGGGGTGACGCGTTCGCCACGCTCGATGCGCTTCCATACCGATTCGAAGCGGTCGAGGGTTTCCTTGGCCGAACCAACACCGATGCTAAGTTTTTTCTTTCGACGAGCCATCGTAACCTCCGAGTCCCATGACATCCGCCCAAAAATCCTCGCGCAACCGGCGCACCGATACGAATCGATAGGGCTTCTCCCGGCCACCGACATGCTTGTGGTCGCCTTTGCCGGCCTCGTTGTCGTAACGGACCAGGCATTTCCCGCCGCGTCCGAAATAGAGCCGGTACTTGAAACCATGCGGACGGTCCGGCGTTGGACGTGTCAGGCGCCAGATGGCCATCTCGACGATCGCGCCGTCCGGCATGTCGATGCGCTCTTCCCAGAGCAACGTCGCGCGCGGGGTCATATATGGCATGCTATGCCATAGTGTGGTGACGGTCAACTGTATTCAGCGGCCGACACCTGCTTCGACGTACATCACGCAGGTCAGTGAAGGCACGTGGCGCGGGATATTCAACAGCGGAGATGTAGGTGGTGCCCAGGGCCGGACTCGAACCGGCACGGCTAATTAGGCCGAGGGATTTTAAGTCCCTTGCGTCTACCAATTCCGCCACCCGGGCGGTGGGGTCAGCGGTTTATCCGGACGGGAGTGTAACGGAACCGCGGGAAAATGGAGGCTGGGGCCGGAATCGAACCGGCGTACGCGGCTTTGCAGGCCGCTGCATAACCATTCTGCAACCCAGCCGAAAAAGTAAAAAAAAGAGGGAAAGCAGACATTCCGCTTCCCCCTTCTTTGATATGGAGCGGGCAAAGGGGTTCGAACCCTCGACCTCAACCTTGGCAAGGTTGCGCTCTACCAACTGAGCTACGCCCGCGTAAGACCGCCAATTCTAAGCGTCCACGGCGGCCGGTTCAAGCCGGATGGGACGGCTTTTACTGGCGTGGGTGGCCGGTCTGGACGAGGCTCGGCCAGGCGGCCCGCAGGTAGACCACCATGGACCAGAGCGTCAGGCCCGCCGCCAGATACAGCAAGATCTCTCCGATCTGGAAGACGGGTATCGAGCCGATTTTGTGGCGCCACAGCAGGAACGGGATCGCCAGCATCTGCGAGGTGGTCTTGATCTTGCCAATGAAGGAAACGGCGACGTGCGAGCGCTTGCCCACCTCCGCCATCCATTCCCGCAGCGCCGAGACCGTAATCTCGCGCCCCAGAATGACGATGACCACAACCTCGAACAGGCGCACATCATATACATAGGCGAGGACATTCGGGTCCGAAACCAGCATGACCAATGCCGCCGCAATCATCAGCTTGTCGGCGACCGGGTCGAGGAAGGCGCCGAAATGGGAATGTTGCTCGAGTTTGCGGGCCAGGTAGCCGTCCAGCCAGTCGGTGATCGCCGCCAGTATGAAAAGCACGGTCGCCAGCTCCCGCCCCCACCCCCGCGGCCAATAATAGGCAATGACAAACAACGGAATCAGCACGAGCCGCAGCAGGGTCAGCGCGTTAGGTGCATTCCATATCATATTTAGCGTTCCTGTTCGTGGAACCCGTCGTAGATTCGCTGCGCCAGCTCGCGGCTGATACCGGGCACCCGAACCAGATCATCCACCCCGGCCCGCGCCACCTCCCGCAGGCCCCCGAAACTCTTGAGCAGAAGCTGGCGACGCTTGTCGCCGATACCGGGGATGCGCTCGAGCAGCGATTCCCGGCGCGCCTTGCCCCGCCGCAGACGATGACCGGTGATGGCGAAGCGGTGCGCCTCGTCGCGGATCTGCTGGATCAGGTGCAGCGCCGCGGAATCCGCAGGCAGTATAGTGGGCCGGCGGGAGCCGGACAAGAAAAGCTGTTCCTTGCCCGGGCGGCGTTCGCGGCCCTTGGCCACACCGACGAGTCGCACACCCTCGACCTGGAGTTCCTCCAGCACGTCGCGGGCGATACCCACCTGCCCCTTGCCGCCGTCGATGAGGAGCAGGTCGGGGAGCTTGCCCTCGCCTTCCTTGAGACGGCGATAGCGCCGCTCGAGCGCCTGGCGCAGCGCGCCGTAGTCGTCGCCCGGTGTGACACCTTCGATGTTGAAGCGCCGGTAGTCCGACTTCACCGGCCCGTCGAGGTCGAACACGACGCAGGCCGCGACCGGCGCCTCGCCACCGGTGTGGCTGATGTCGAAGCACTCGACACGCGCCGGCATCGCCTCGAGTCTGAGCGCCGTGCGTAACGCCTCGAAGCGGGCACGCAGACTGGTCTTGTCGGCAAGCATGCGGCGCAATGCGTCGTCGGCGTTGATGCCGGCCATGCGTACCCAGCGTTTCGGCGCCCCTTGGCGCGGAACGACGAGCGCCACGCGATGGCCGGCCTGCTCGCGCAGGGCACGCTCCAGAAAACGGCGGTCATCGCCAGCCAGCGGCTGACCCAGGTAGATGCGTGCCGGCACGGTATGGGTGTCGGCCCCGCCGGCGCCCAGATAATGCTGCGAGATGAATGCCGCCAGCACCTCTTCGGCCGGCGTCCCGGCGCTGGCCTTTGGATAATAGGTCTTGTTGCCGAGTCCGAGGCCGGCGCGGATGAAGCTCGCCTCGATACACACGGCGGTGGGCGCTACCGCGACCGCGAGCACGTCGGCGTCGCCGCCTTCGACATTCACGTACTGGCGCTCCTGGGTACGCTTGAGGGCCGCCACCCGGTCGCGGTAAAGCGCCGCGGCCTCGTAATCGCGCCGCGCCGACGCCTGTTCCATCTTCCGCACCATGTCGTCGACGACGTCGCGGGTACGGCCTTCGAGAAACAGAATGGCGTGATGCACGTCCTCGCGGTAGTGCTCGCGACTGATGAGGCCGACACAGGGCGCCGTGCAGCGCTTGATCTGGTGTTGCAGGCACGGGCGCGAGCGGTTGCGGAAGAAGCTGTCCTCGCACTGGCGCACCGGAAATATCTTCTGCATGAGGCTCAGGCTCTCGCGTACCGCCGACGCCGAGGGATACGGGCCGAAGTACCTGCCCTGCTCGCGCTTGGGGCCGCGGTGGAAGCCGATGCGCGGAAATTCCTGCCTATCCGAAACGAAGATATAGGGGTAACTTTTGTCGTCGCGCAGCAGCACGTTATAGCGCGGTTGCTGCGACTTGATGAGGTTGTTTTCGAGCAGCAGCGCCTCGGTTTCCGTGTGCGTCACCGTGACCTCCACGGCCGCCGCCTGGCCCATCATGGTCAGGATGCGCTGGGTCAGGCCGCGCCCGCGGAAATAGCTCGCCACCCGTTTTTTCAGGTTACGCGCCTTGCCGACGTACAGCAGCCGCCCGTCCGTATCGAGCATGCGGTACACGCCGGGGGCCGTCGGCAGGCCGGCAAGCAACGGTTTGGCGTCCAGCGTCATTTTGCCAGCAGCCGTTTGGCTTCACGCACGACCGCCTCGAACATGGCGGGCGTCAGGCGACGCGTCTGGGTGTTGTAGCGGCTGCAGTGATACGAGGTCAGCAGTTGCAGGCCGTTCGGCAGGCGGTAACAAACGCCGTGGCCGAATGGATAGGCCGACGGCTTGAGCGCCAGCGCACGCAGAACCGATTGATGCGCGACACCGCCGAGCGCGAGTATCACCGCGCCCGCGCTCAATGCCTTGAGTTCGCTTTCGAGGTACACGCGGCAGGTACGCGCCTCCGCCGGCGTGGGTTTGTTGTCCGGCGGCAGACATTTGACCGCGTTGGTGATGCGACAGCGCTTCAGCTTGAGCCCATCCGCGCGCGCGACGGCTTCCGGCCGGTTGGCAAAACCGAATTTGTGGAGTGTCCGGTACAGCAGGATGCCGGCATGGTCGCCGGTGAACGGCCGACCGGTGCGATTGGCGCCGTGCATACCCGGTGCGAGCCCGACGACCAGCAGGCGCGCGCGCCGGTCACCGAAGGGCGCCACCGGCCGCGCGTGATAGCCGGGATGATCGCGTCGCACCTGTGCGAGATGTCGTGCCAGCCGGGGGCACAGGCGACAGTCGGGATCGAAGGCGGTCACGAGCGATGCGCCGCCGGCGGGTCGCCGGCAAGCAGTAATGGTGCTCAGCTCACGCGCACGACGTTCGTGCCGTAGAAGATCTCCGCCATCTCGTGCTTCAGGCGTTGGGTGACGACCTTGGTTTCCTGCGCCGACAGGTCCGCCTCGCGCACGCCGAACAGATAATTGTCGAGCTTGGAATCGTTCAGCATCATCTTCGTGTGGAAGATGTTTTCCTGGTAGACGTTTACGTCCATCGCCTGGTAGTGCGTGAGCGTCTGCTTGTCGACGAAATTCTGGACCGAATTGATCTTGTGGTCGATGTAGTGCTTGGTGCCCTTCACGTCGCGCGTGAAACCGCGCACGCGGTAGTCGATGATGACGATGTCCGACTCGAATTTGTGAATCAGGTAGTTCAGGGCGCGCAGCGGCGAAATCTTGCCGCAGGTCGAGACGTCGATGTCGGCGCGGAAGGTCGAGATGCCATTGTCCGGGTGCGACTCCGGATAGGTGTGCACCGTGATGTGGCTCTTGTCGAGGTGCGCCACCACGGACTCCTTGAGCGGCTGTTCGAGTTCGAGGTTCGTCTGCGGGTTGCGGATATGAGCGGCGCTCGTCAGCGGTCCCGGCGCCTCCAGGTTGAGCGGCTCTTCCTGCAGCGGCAGCTCGGAGATGAGCATAGTAACGCTCGCGCCCTGCGGGTCGTAGTCCTGATGCGCGATGTTGAGGATATTCGCGCCGATGATCTGCGACACCTCGGTGAGGATGGCGGTCAGCCGCTCGGCGTTGTAGGCCTCGTCGATGTAGCTGATGTACTCCTTCTGGGCCTGCTCGGTGTGGGCGTAGCAGATGTCGTAGATATTGAAGCTCAGGGTCTTGGTGAGATTGTTGAAGCTTTCAAGCCTGAGCTTTTTGAGCGGCCGGTACAGATCCAATGCTTTTACCCTCGGAAACGGCGTGGACGGTTCAGCTATTATTATGGGTCATCCGGCGCGCGAATCAATATTTTTTTAGGCGATGTTGCGCACCAGCCGCAACGCCTCGCGGTACGCCGGATCGGATGCAAGTTGCGCGCGCGCGACCGGATGCCGCCCGTGCAGCCGCACCAGCCGCAGGCTCGATACCGGATCGTCGTGTTTGCCGAGTCCGGCGAGCAGTTGGTCGGCCGCGGCGGTGTCATTGCAGACGAGCGCCATGTCGCAGCCGGCCGAAAGCGCCGCGCGGGCGCGCGCCACCACGTCCCCCGCCCCCCTGGCGCCCTCCATGGACAGGTCGTCGCTGAAGATGACGCCCTGGAAACCGAGCCGCTCGCGCAGTATCTCCTTGAGCCAGAAGCGGGAAAATCCGGCCGGTTGCGTATCCACTTTGGGATAGACCACGTGCGCCGGCATGATGCCGGCCAGCCCGTAGTGAATCATGCGCTCGAACGGCACCAGGTCTTCGGCCAGGATATCGGCGAGCGACCGTTCATCCACCGGCAGTGCGGTGTGCGAGTCGGCAGCCACCGCGCCGTGGCCCGGGAAGTGCTTGCCGGTGGCTGCCATGCCGGCCTGGGTCATGCCATGCATGGTGGCATGGGCCAGGTCCGCCACGATTTCCGGGCTGGAATGGAACGCCCGATCGCCGATGACCTGGCTCACGCCGCGGTCGAGGTCGAGCACCGGCGCGAAGCTGAAGTCCACGCCCACGGCGCGCAGTTCGGTTGCCATCAGCCAGCCACAGGCCTCGGCCAGCCGTTTGGCGCGTCGCGGATTTTCGTCGTAGATCTGCCCCAGGTGGCGGGCCGGCGGGAGCGCCGTGAAACCCTCGCGGAATCGCTGCACCCGCCCGCCTTCGTGGTCCACCGCCACCAGCAGCTGTGGCTCGCGCAGGGCGTGAATCGCGCTTACCAGGGCCGCGATCTGCTCCGGCGATTCGTAGTTGCGGGTGAACAGGATGACACCACCCACCAGCGGATGGCGCAGCCGTTCGCGGTCCGCGGGCGTCAGCGCCGGGCCGGGAATATCGAGCATGACCGGACCGAGCGGCATCGTCAGCCCCGAATAGTCACGCGGGTGCCGGCCGGCACCAGGTCGAAGAGATGGACGATGTCGCGGTTGCGCATCTTCACGCAGCCGCGCGAGCCCGGCACGCCCATCGGGTCCTCGTCCGGACAGCCATGGATATAAATGTAACGCTGCATGGTATCGACCTCGCCCAGGCGGTTGCGGCCGCGTTCGAGCCCGCCGAGCCAGAGGATGCGCGTGAGGATCCAGTCGCGCTCCGGAAAGGCGGCACGCAGCGCGGGTGAATAAATCTCGCCGGTCGGGCGGCGCGAGATCAGCACGGCGTTGGGCGGCTGGCCGGCGCCGATCTTGGCGCGGATCACGTGCTCGCCGCGCGGTGTCTGTTCGCTCCCCCGCCGTTCGCCCACGCCCTTGCGCGCGGTCGCCACGCGCGTGCGCATGACCTCATGCCCGGCGCGGTCGCGCACCGTCAGTGTCTGCGTCGGGACGTCTACTTCGATGTGGTAATCCGGCACGATACGGGTCATGGGCGGACGAACAGCGCCATGGACTCGACGTGGCTGGTGTGCGGGAACATGTCCAGCACGCCGGCGGCGGCAAAACGGTAACCGTGTACGCGCACCAGGTGCTGGGCGTCGCGCGCGAGCGTTGCCGGGTAGCACGAGACATAGACAATGCGTTCCGCCCCCGGCGCCGGCAGGCGCTTGATGATTTCCATCGCGCCGTCGCGCGGCGGGTCGAGCAGCAGTTTGTTAAACGCGAAATCGCCCCACGGGGCAGCGGCGGATTCGGTGGCATAGAGGTCCGCCTGGCGGAATTCGGCGTTGGCTAGGCCGTTGCGCTCGGCATTGCGACGCGCACCACTCACGAGATCGGCGTCTGCTTCGATGC
Source organism: Acidiferrobacterales bacterium (assembly GCA_919902095.1). Next base: position 1,324 of record CAKKQL010000153.1, on the reverse strand, counting down.
CGAGCACCTGACCCGCGGTGCGCGCCAGGGGCAATGTGAAGTTGCCGAGCCCGCAGAAAAGGTCGAGCACCCGGTCGCCGGCTTTCAGGTCCAGCAGTTCGAGCGCCTGGTGCACCAGGCGCTGGTTGAGCGCGCCGTTCGCCTGGATGAAATCCGTCGGCCGGAAGCGCAGGCTGACGTCGTACTCGGGCAAGTCGTAGTGCAGCGGCTCGGCTTGCTCCGGCCACAACGGCAGCAGCGATTCCGGACCATCGCCCTGAAGCTGGATCTGCAAGTCGTGGCGCGCGCCGAAACCACGCAATTGCGCGCGGTCGGTTTCTGTCAGCGGCGCGAGATGCCGGAACACCAGCGCGGTGGCATGGTGCGGCGCACCATCTCCGGCGCGCCCAATTTCGCCAGGAGCGAAATTGTCGCCGGCGGCGATTTCGACTTGCGGGATGCGATCGGGGCACGACAGCCCGGCGATGAGACCGCGCAAGGCCGGCAGCAGCGAGGAGATTTTCGGTTCGAGCACCGGGCAGGTGTCGAGGTTGGCGATGTGGCTTTTACGCCGCTCGCGGAAGCCGATCACCACGCCGCCCGACTTCGATAGCAGCCGCACACCGAGGCGCGCGCGCCGGCGATAGCCCCAGACCGGGCCGGTCAGCGGCGGCAGCCAGGTTTCCGGCGCCACCTTTCCGATACGCGTCAATTGCTCCGCCAATACTTGTTGCTTGGCGCCGATCTGAGCCTCGGGGCGCAGGTGCTGCAGGCTGCAACCGCCACAGACGCCGTAGTGCGGACACGGTGGGGTCACCCGGTCCGGGCTCGATACCAGAATTTCCTGCACCGCGCCGCTGTCGTAGTTGCGGTGGCGGCTGAGATAGCGGAGACGGACGGTTTCGCCCGGCAGCGCGCCGTCGATGAACACGACCTTGCCGTTGACGCGCCCTACCCCGCGGCCATCGTAGTTGAGGGACTCGATACGCGCCTCGGCGACGTCGGCCGGGCGCGTGCCAGCGCGGGAATCGTTGTTCGGCGAGGCGTGCATCGGGCGCGGAACCGTTTCAGCGCGCATCCGGCCAGGCGGCGAGGAAGGCATTCAGGTGCGGCCGGTTGGTGGCCGCGAGCGTGTCGCGCACGAGCTTCGTCTCGCGCCGGTAACCGGCATCGTCGAGGTTGCCGCGCATGAGTTCGTAGCGCAGATAGACGAGATAGGTATTGAGCACGTCGGTTTCGCAGTAATTGCGAATACCCTCGAGGTTGCCCTGCTGGAACTGTTCCCACACCTCCGCCCCGCTGTGGCCCATCTTGCCCGGCAGCCCGAGCAATAACGCGATGTCGT
>CAKKQL010000152.1 GCA_919902095.1 Acidiferrobacterales bacterium | reverse complement strand
CGAACAGGTACATCAGCACATCGAAGACGTTTTCTTTCATCATCTCGCTCTTGCGGTCCTCAGGCTATTCGCTGGAATTTGCCGCCGGCGCCGGCCTCCACGAGGCCTTGCAGTTCCAATTGCAGCAGCATGGAGGAAACCGCCTCGGTCGTCAATCCGCTGCGCTCGACGAGCTGATCGATGCTCGCGGGATCGTAACCGAGACAGATGAGCAACTGCGCCATCGGCGCCGGCAACTCCGCCGGCAGCACGCGCGGCGCTGGCGATGCGGGCGCGGCGCCGCTGTCGGCGACGGCGCGCGCAAGCGCGCCCAGCTCCTCAAGAATATCCTGGGCGGTCTCGACCAGCTTCGCCCCCTGGCGGATGAGCGCGTGGCAACCGCGCGCGAGCGGCGAATGGATCGAGCCCGGGATAGCGAACACCTCGCGTCCCTGGTCGGTGGCCAGACGCGCGGTGATGAGCGAGCCGCTGCCGACCGCGGCCTCGACCACGAGCACGCCGAGCGCGAGCCCCGAGATCAGGCGGTTGCGGATCGGAAAGTTCTCGGGCAGCGGCGGCGTGCCGAGCGGAAATTCGGAAATCAGCGCCCCGGCGCGCGCGATTTCATGCGCCAGCTCGCGGTGGCGCGCCGGATACACGCGGTCGAGGCCAGTCGCCACCACGGCCAGGGTCGCGCCGCCGCTGGCCTCGAGCGCGCCGCGGTGCGCGGCGCCGTCGATGCCGAGCGCCAACCCGCTGGTGATGGCAAGGCCGGCGCCCGCCAGATGGCGCGCGAAGGCGCGCGCGTTTTCGCGCCCGGCGGGCGTGGGGTTGCGGCTGCCGACGATGGCAAGCTGCGGGCGGGACAGCGCCGCGCGGTCGCCGATGACGTAGAGCGCGAGCGGCGGGTCGGGAATCTGGCGCAGCAGCGGCGGATAGTCGGCATCCGCCCAGGTCACGAGGTGCTGCTGTTCGCGGGCGAGCCATTCGAGTTCCGGCTGGTGCCGGGTTTCGTCCGGACCGTCGAGAATCGCCTGCAGCGCCTCGCGGCGGTCGCCGAGCAGCTTCGTGAGCTGCCCGCGGCCGGTGTCGTAGACAGCGTCCAGGGAACCGAAATGTTGCAGCAGTTCGAGGCGTTCACGCCGGCTCACCCCCGGCAGCTGCAGATAGGCGAGCCAGCGGAGCAGTGACACCGGTTGTTGCGGGGGGGCGCCGGCCATGGCGGGGGGGGTTCCATCGCGCCGCCGGCGGTCTAGGGAGTGACCACCGTGTCCTGCACATGCACCGGCCGGCTGGCATTCATGACCAAGGCGTAGCTCACCTTCTCGAAGGTGCGGAACACCATGATGAGCGCCGATTCCTCGTCCGGCAGCTTGTAGGACTCGCGCGTCACCGGGTCTTTTTCCGAGCCCGCGTGACGCATGACACGCAGCACGTTGCCTTCCTCGATGCCCTCGCGCGTGCCGAGATTAATCGCCACAATCGTGTACAGCCCCATCTCGGCGGTCGCCACGTCGCTGAGTGCCGAGAGGATTTTTCCCGCGACCCTGGTCTTGGGCGGTCGCGGATAGTAGTACGGCAGCGCTGGCTTCTGCGTCGTCGCCAGCAGGCGATCGCCCGGGATGATCTCCTGCCGGACGCGCGTCACCACGAGCTTCGTGGGGTCACCAGCCTCGATCCGTTTCGCATCTCCGAGATAGACCGCCTCGTAGCCAAGGATGTCCTCGGAGTTGTCCGGATTGCGGATCGGCTTGCCCTTGCGGAAGATCTGATAGAACTCCTGCGCGGCATCCTTGAGTCCGCGCGCGTAGAATTCGCTGTGGTTGCCGAGCGCAATGCGGTTGTCGAGGCCGGTGGTGACATAGCCGGCCTTTTCCAATTCGGTCTCGTTCACCACCAGCGGCTGCGTCAGGAACGGGGCGATGACGTTCGGCGGGATCGTGGGGACGGCCTTTTCGAGCGACTCGGCGCGCGCGCGTGGGCTAAGCTTCACCGTCGGGCGCGGGGTCTCGGTGTCGGGCACGGCGGCCGGCGCGCCGGGCGCGAGTTTTTCGTTGCGCAGCACCGTCAGCTCGGGCTTGCCGTCCACGTAGCGCAGCACGATGACGTCGCCCGGATAGATGAGGTGCGGGTTTTTGATTTTCTCGTTCAGCTTCCAGATCCGGGGCCACTCCCAGGGATTCTTGAGGAAGCGTCCGGCGATACCCCACAGAGTGTCACCCTTGACCACGGTGTAGCGCCCGGGCTGGTCAGGTTTCAGCGTCGCCGGTTTGGCCGCGGCGTCGGAAGTTGCCTTGGCGCCGCCATCCACGGCGTCGTCGGCGGCGCGTGCCGGGACGGCGGTGCCGAGGGAAATAATAAGTAGGGTCAGGAGAAACCGTGGACCGGGGTTGCGCGACACGTATCCGTTTTCCGTGTAGGCTTTGAATGCAGTGTAGTCCATGCGGTCAAAAAACGCCAAGTGTCGTAAGGGTTAAATTCTCTTTTGATTCAGTCTCGTTTAAACTGATAGTCAAGCAAGTTGTCAGCTAGTCGGTTTAACTCGCAGCCCATGGCCGTCAGACCCATTTTGCACTATCCCGACCCGCGCCTGCGGCGCCAGGCACTGCCGGTCGCGCAGGTCGACGCCGCCGTCCGTCGCCTGATCGACGACCTGGCCGAGACCATGTATGCCGCGCCCGGTATTGGGCTCGCCGCCATTCAGGTGAACGAACCCCGGCGCGTCATCGTGATAGACCTGTCCGAGGAGCGTAATCAACCGCAGGTGTTCATCAACCCGGAAATCGTTGCACGCGACGGCGAGCAAACCCTGGAAGAGGGCTGCCTGTCGGTACCCGGTATTTACGAAGAGGTCACGCGCCCGAACCGCGTGCGCGTGCGCGCACTCGACCGCGACGGCCAGCCGTTCGAACTCGAGGCCGAGGGCCTGCTGGCCACCTGTATCCAGCACGAAATCGATCATCTCGACGGCAAGGTATTCGTGGATTATCTGTCGCGCCTCAAGCAGTCGCGCATTCGCAAGAAGCTCGAGAAGCAGCAACGCCTGGCGATGTAACAAGGAAGAGGCGAGATACGAGAGGCGAGGGAAAAGGGTTATCCTTCCTCGTACCTTGTGCCTCGCACCTCGTACCATGAACCTTATTTTTGCCGGCACCCCCGCCTTCGCCGTCCCTGCGCTCAAGGCGCTGGTCGCGGCCGGCCACCACGTGCTCGCCGTTTATACCCAGCCCGACCGGCCCGCCGGCCGGGGCCGCAAGCTCGCCACCAGCGCCGTCAAGCAGGCGGCGCAGGAACTCGCGCTGCCGGTGCGCCAGCCGGCGCGCCTCGACGCCGCGGTCGCCGAGGAACTGCGCGCGCTGGCACCCGACGTGATGATCGTCATCGCCTACGGTCAGATCCTGCCACCCGCCGTGCTTTCGATTCCCCGTCATGGCTGCATCAACGTGCACGCCTCGCTGCTGCCGCGCTGGCGCGGGGCCGCACCCATTCCACGCGCCGTCGAGGCCGGTGATGCCACGACCGGCATCAGCATCATGCAGATGGATGCCGGTCTCGACACCGGCGCGGTGCTGGCGACCGCCGAAACGCCGATCACGGACAGCGACACCGCCGCCACGCTGCACGACCGCCTCGCGGTCCTCGGCGCGCGCGCTCTCGTGGATGCGCTCACGCGCCTGGCGCGCGGCGACCTGACCCCGCGGCCACAAGACAACGCCCGCGCCTGCTACGCGCAGAAGCTGCACAAGGCGGAGGCGCGCATCGACTGGTCGCAGCCGGCCGACGTGCTGCACCGGCGCATCCGTGCCTTCATTCCGCGGCCCACGGCCTGCACAAGCTTCCGCGGAAAACTTCTGCGCCTGCGGGGCGTCGGTCCGCTGGAAGCGGTTCAGACCACGTCCGCGCCCGGTACCATCATCGCCGTGGAACCGGACGGCCTGCGCGTCGCCACCGGCGGCGGCGCGCTCAACCTCACGCAGCTGCAGCTCGAGGGCGGCAAACCGCTCTCGGCCCTCGAATTCATTAACGGCCAGCACCCGGCCGTGGGCGAGCGCCTGGGTGACGCTGCGCTAACGGCCGCGCGCTGACGTCGTCCTTGAACCCCGCCCAGCCCGTGTCCGCCAACGCCCGCGCCGCCGCCGCGCGCGTGCTGGAACAGGTCCTGGTGCACGGGCGCTATCTCGACAGCGCGCTCGAAACCCTGCGTGCCGAATCGCTGCCCGAGGGCCAGCTCATCCAGGAACTGGCCTACGGCACGCTGCGCTGGTTGCACCAGCTTGCGGGCGTCGCCGCGCTGCTGCTCTCGCGGCCGCTGAAGCCGAAGGACCAGGATGTCTACGCGCTGCTGCTGCTCGGGCTCTACCAACTCCGCTGCATGCGCGTGGCCACGCACGCGGCGGTGGACGAAACCGTCGCAGCCGCGGCGGCCCTCGGCAAGCCCTGGGCCAGGGGATTGCTCAACGCCTGCCTGCGCGAATATCTGCGGCGCGCCACCGAGATGGACGCGCGGCTGCAGACGGATCCGGCGCTCGCCCTGAGCCATCCGGCCTGGCTGCTGGAAAAAATCCGCGCGGCGTATCCGGAAGACTGGCAGCGCATCGCCGCGGCCAACAACGAGCGCCCGCCGCTGACGCTGCGCGTGAATACCCGGCGCCGCACGCGCGCGGCCTATCTCGAAAAGCTGCGCGCGGCCAACCTCGCGGCCCGCGCCGACTGCGTGCTCGACACCGACGTGACGCTTGCCACGCCGGTGCCGGTGGGCGCGCTGCCCGGCTTTGCCCAGGGCGAGGTGTCGGTACAGGATGCCGGCGCGCAGTGGGCCGCGGTGTTGCTCGACGCCCAACCCGGTGAGCGCGTACTCGACGCCTGCGCCGCCCCGGGCGGCAAGACCGGACATATCCTCGAACGCACGCCGGGACTCGCCGAACTTGTCGCGGTGGACCACGAGCCCGCGCGCGTCGCGCTGATCGCGGACAACCTGAAGCGCCTCGGCCTGAGCGCCCGCCTCGTGACCGCCGACGCAGGCGAGCCGGACGCCTGGTGGGACGGCCGCCCGTTCGACCGCATCCTGCTGGACGTGCCCTGTTCCGCCACCGGCGTCATCCGCCGCCATCCGGACATCAAGTGGCGGCGGCAGCCGTCGGACCTGCCCAAACTGGCGGCAACCCAAGCGCGGCTGCTCGCGGCGCTGTGGCCCTTGCTCAAGCCGGGAGGTAAGCTTCTGTACGTGACCTGCTCGATCCTGCCCGAGGAAAACGAAACCCCGATGCGGGCGTTGCTCGCGCGCGCGGCCGATGCCGCCGACGCGCCGCTGCCGGCGGCGGCCGGCGAAACGCGCACCGTTGGGCGCCAGATTCTCCCGGGTACGCAGGGAATGGATGGTTTCTACTATGCCTGTCTGCGCAAAAACTAGCCTGTCCGCAGCGGCGTTGCTGCTCCTGCTGTCGCTGCCGGCGGCGGCGGAGTTCAAGGTCACGGAGGTGCGGCCACGCCTCAACGGCCAGGCGCTGCTGCTCAACGGCGGCATCGACCTCGGGCTCTCGCCCAAGGTCGAGGAGGCGCTGTCCAAGGGGATCCAGCTCGACGTGCTCATCGACGTGCGCCTCCACCGCCGCCGGTTTTGGGTGTGGAACCAGAATGTCGGCAGCTGGACGCTGCGGCGCACGATCCGCTATCACGCCCTCTCCGGCCAGTATCTGGTGAGCGCCTCGCAAACCGAACCGGAGTCCACGGAGAGCTTCCTGTCCACGCAGGAGGCACTCAAGGCGCTCGGCGCGCTTAACGACACCCGGCTGGCGCTCGCCGCCGAACTGCCACCGGAAGACGAATACACGGTCGAGGTGCGCGCGAGCCTCGACATCGAGGCGCTGCCCTCGCCGCTCAGGCCGGTGGCCTACACCTCGCTTGCCTGGCGCCTCAACAGCGGATGGAGCACATGGAAACTGGTGCCCTGATTCGCCGCACCGTCGAGCGCTATTTCAGCGGTATCGTGCCGCTGACGGTGCTGTCCGGGCTGCTGCTCGCGGCGCTGCTCATGATGCACGCGGCGACGCAGAACTCGGTGATCTTCGGGCGCCTGTACTCGCTGCTGCTGGTCGTCAACCTGCTCGGCATCGTGCTGCTGCTCGGGCTCATCCTGTTCAACGTCTACCGGCTGATCGAGCAGTATCGCGCGCGCGTGCTCGGCACGCGCCTGACGCTGCGGCTGCTGGTGATGTTCGTGCTGCTGTCGGTGCTACCGGTGTCGACGGTGTTCCTGTTCTCGATCCAGATACTCAACCGCGGCATCGACAACTGGTTCGACGTGAAGATCGAGCGCGCGCTCGATGACGCGCTGCTGCTCGGGCGCTCGGCGCTCGAAGCGACCAAGCAGGATATGGTGAAGAACGCCCAAGCCATGTCCCAGGAACTCGAATCGATCTCGGCCGGGCCGCGCGGCGCGCGCACGCTGCTGTCGGCACTCGGCAACCTGCGCGAGCAGTACGGGGTCAGCGAGCTCACGCTGTTCTCGCAGGACGGCAAGATTCTCGGCTCGGCCACCGAGGCCGGGCCGGAAGCGGGCACGCTCGTGCCCGACCGCCCGCGCGACGCCATCATCGCGCAGGTGCGCCAGGGGCTGACCTACGCCAGCCTCGACGCCACCGGCAAGTCGGGCCTGAAGCTGCGCGTGGTGGTGCCGGTGTACGCGCGCGAGGTCGGCAGCCTGCGCATCCTGCAAGTACTGCAGACGCTCGCGCCGCGCTATGCCAAGCTCGGCGAGTCGGTGCAGTCGGCGTTCGCCGACTACGAGAAGCTGGTGTACCTGCGCGGGCCGCTCAAGTTCGGCTTCACGCTCACGCTCAGCCTGGTGGCGCTGCTGACCATGCTGGTGGCGGTGTGGGCCGCGATTTTCTCGGCGCGCCGGGTGGTGGCGCCGATCCGCGATCTCGCGGAGGCCACGCGCGCGGTGGCCGACGGCGACTACCGCAAGCAGATTCCGGTGACGAGCCGCGACGAGATCGGCATCCTGGTCGAATCGTTCAACGAGATGACGCGCCGCATCCACCGTGCGCAGACGCAGATCAGGCGCTCGCAGCAGGAGGCCGAGTTACAGCGCGCCTACCTCGAAACCGTGCTCACGCACCTGTCCTCGGGCGTGCTGTCATTCGACGCGCGCCAGCTGCTCGCCACGCACAACGCCGCCGCCGGCCAGATACTGGGCTGCGACCTCAAGCCCGGCGAAGGCCAGCCGCTGGCTTGGGTCCGCGAAACCCACGCCCACCTCGAACCGTTCGTGGCCAGCCTCGTGCGCGCCTTCGAAGCGGACCAACCCGAGTGGCAGGCACAGGTCGCGCTCACGGCCAACAACCATCCGCGCACGCTGATCGTGCGCGGCACACAGCTGCCAGCCGTGGGCGGCAAGCGCGGCGGCTACGTGGTGATGTTCGACGACGCCACCGCGCTCATCCAGGCGCAGCGCGACGCCGCCTGGGGCGAGGTCGCGCGGCGCATGGCGCACGAGATCAAGAACCCGCTCACGCCGATCCAGCTCTCGGCCGAGCGCATCCGCCACAAGTACCTCAAGAAACTGCCGGACGAGGAACGCGAAACACTCGACCGCGCCACGCGCACGATTGTCGAACAGGTGGAATCGCTCAAGTCGTTGGTCAACGCGTTCTCCGACTACGCACGCGCCGGCGGCATGCGCAGCGGCCCGGTGAAGCTCAACGACCTCATCCGCGACGTGGTCGAGCTCTACCGCAGTGAAACCAATGTGGAAGAGGTGTCCGCGCGCGCCAAGAAATCCAAAAGCGGCGGCGACGTCGTGCCGCTGCGCCGCGCAAGCCCCAAGGGCGCCGGGAAGGCGGTGACGCTGCAACTCGAACTCGAATCGCGGCTGCCGGCGATCAGCGCCGATGCCGGGCGCCTGCGCCAGGTGCTGCACAACCTGTTACTCAACGCGCGCGACGCACTCGCCGGGCGGGCGCGGCCGCTGGTACGCCTGCGCACACGCACGCTCGCGGAAAAGGGGGCGAGCTTCGTCGAGCTGCGCGTGGAGGACAACGGTCCCGGTTTCCCCGAGGCGATGCTCGGGCGGCTGTTCGAGCCGTATGTGACCAGCAAAGAAAAAGGTACCGGGCTTGGGCTGGCCGTGGTCAAACGCATCGTCGAAGAACACGGTGGCGGCATCGCTGCGGAAAATCTCGTGGAAGGCGGCGCCTGCGTAACCATCCGGCTACCGGTGGCGCAGGCCGGCACTCAACCCGCGTCCGATATGGCAGAGGCGCGTAAATGAATCCCGG
>CAKKQL010000151.1 GCA_919902095.1 Acidiferrobacterales bacterium | reverse complement strand
AAGTGACTGTTAATCACTGGGTCGGCGGTTCGAATCCGTCCCGGGGAGCCAGATTGGTTCCACCACAATGCAAAAGGCCACCATAGGCGGCCTTTTTAATTTTTTCCGACAAGCATCGTTTACGCCGTTTCCAGCGTCACGAACGCTACGGCGTTGTCCTCTTCGTCCGCGAGGCTGACGTGCACGGTGGTGATGCCCTTCTCGCGCACGAATTCAATCGCCCGTCCGGAAAATTCCAGCAGCGGCTTGCCATGGGCGTCGTGGCCGACACCGATATCGCGCAGATGCAGGCCGTCGCGAAACCCTGTGCCCATGGCTTTGGCCGCCGCCTCCTTGGCGGCGAAGCGGCGCGCGAGAAAGTTCGCCGGCTGTGACGACTGGCGGAATTCGTCCAGTTCTTTGGCGGTCAGGATGCGCTCGGCGAATTTCTCGCCATAGCGCGCGATGTCGGCTTGCATGCGCGCCACGCGCACGATATCGGTACCGATGCCGAAGATCACGGCTGCGCCGCCTCGCGCATGAGCCGCTTCATCTCGCGCACCGCGCCGCCGAGGCCGGTGAACAGCGCGCGCGCGATAATGGCGTGGCCGATATTCAGCTCGGCGATGCCGGGGATGGCGGCGATGGACTGGACGTTGTGGTAGTTGAGGCCGTGGCCGGCGTTCACCTGCAGGCGCAGGTCGCGGCCCTGGATGACCGCCTGCTCGATGCGCGCGAGTTCCGCGCGCCAGCGGTCGCCGCGGGCATCGGCATAATGGCCGGTATGAATCTCGATGGCCGGCGCGCCGGTCCTGGCCGCGGCCTCGATCTGTTTCGGGTCGGCGTCGACGAACAACGACACGCGGATGCCGGCGTCGCCCAGTTTTTTACAGGCCTCGGTGATTTTCTTGAGTTGGCCGGCGACGTCGAGCCCACCTTCGGTCGTGAGTTCCTGGCGCCGTTCCGGCACCAGGCAGCAGTCCTGCGGCGCGAGGCGGCAGGCGAAGGCGACGATATCGTCGGCCACGGCCATTTCGAGATTCATGCGCGTGGCCAGTGTCTGTTTGAGAATCTCGACGTCGCGTTCCTGGATGTGGCGCCGGTCCTCGCGCAGGTGCAGCGTGATGGCGTCGGCGCCCGCCTGCTCGGCCTCGACGGCCGCCTGCACCGGATCGGGGTAGCGCGTGCCGCGCGCCTGGCGCAGCGTCGCCACGTGATCGATGTTAACTCCCAGTTTTATCACGGACCTCCTCCAGGCCGATGCCGGCGACTGCCGGCCGGCGAAATAACTGGCGGCTCATGAGTGGCCGGTCGCCGAGATGGTGCGCGAGCGCCGCGCGCATGAGCGTCTTCACGTCGCGCAGGACGGCCGCCTCGTTGATCGCGTCGCGCGCCAGCGCGATCAGGCTGGAACCGCGCACGCGCACCCCCTCGGCGCGCGTGTTCAATTGTGGGTGCAGCCGCAGCGGCCCGCGATCGAGGATGTAGTCGTACATCGACTCCGGCGCAATCGGCGAATTATCCCCGATGTCGCGATCGAGCACCAAACCGTAACCGAGTTCCTGCAACAGGCGCTTCTCGAACAGCCGCAGGATGGATTCGTCGCCGCCGGCGGCGTCCAGGCCGCCGAGGCACGCCTCGTAGGCCTGGTACAGGCGCGGGTGCGGATCGTGGCGATGCAGCAGGCGCACGAGCAGTTCGTTCACGTAGAAGCCGCAATAGAGCGCGCGGCCGGCGAGCGCCAGCGCCGCCTCCTGCGCCTCGGCGCCGGTCAGCACCGGCAGCTCGCCGCGCCCGCTCCAGCCGAGGAGCAGCGGCTGAAACGGCTTGAGCACGCCGCGGCTGCGGTTGCCCGGGCGGCGCGCGCCCTTGGCCAGCAGCCCCACGCGCCCGTGGTCCGCGCTGAAGACCTCGAGCAGCAGGCTGGTTTCGCTGTACGGATGCTGGTGCAGAACAAAGCCCGGCTGCTGCTGGACGCGCATCAGTCGCCCTCGTAGCCCAGGGTGCGTAGCGCGCGCTCGTCGTCCGACCAGCGCTCGCGCACCTTGACCCAGAGTTCCAGGTGCACCTTGCCGCCGAAGGTTTTCTGCATCGCGAGCCGCGCGCGCGTGCCGACGGTTTTCATCTGCGCCCCGCCGGTGCCGATCAGGATCGCCTTCTGGCCTTCCTTCTCCACCCACAAGGTGGCGGCGATGTGCAGCGCGCTCTTGCCGCGCTGGAACTTCTCGATCTGCACCGCGACCGCGTACGGCACCTCCTGGCCGAAGCAGCGGAACACCTGCTCGCGCACCAGCTCGGCGGCGAGGAAGCGTTCGCTGCGGTCGGTGATCTGGTCCGCGGGATAGATCGGCGGCTGCGCCGGCAGATACTTGATGAGCGCGCGCTCGAGCGTGTCCACGTTGTCGCCGCGCCGCGCCGCCACCGGCACGATCTCGGCGAAGCCGAACCTGGCCGACGACGCCTCGATCAGCGGCAGCAGCGTCGCGCGGTCCTGGAGCAGGTCGATCTTGTTGATGACCAGAACCACCGGCAGCGCCAGGCCGGTGACCAGCGTGAGCGGATATTCATCCGCCGCGGTCCAGCCGTCGGCAGTGATCACCAGCATGACCACGTCCACGCCTTCGAGGCTGCCGCGCGCGGCGCGATTCATGTGCTGCCCGAGGCGGCTGCCCTGCGCCGGGTGCAGCCCCGGGGTGTCCACGTAGATGATCTGCGCGGCGGCGTCGGTCTTGATGCCGAGCAGCCGGTGGCGCGTGGTCTGCGGCCGCGGCGAGGTAATCGAGACCTTGGTCCCGACCAGGCGGTTGAGCAGCGTCGACTTGCCGACATTCGGCCGGCCGACGAGGGTCACCATGCCGCAGCGGTAGTCCGTCATCCGCGTCGCGTCAGCTGTTCGTAGGCCGCCGCCGCGGCCTGTTGCTCGGCGCGCCGTCGGCCCGCGCCCTCGCCGCGCACCGGTGCCGGCAGCCCGGCGACGTGGCACTCGACGACGAACTTCTGGCTGTGCGGTTCGCCGGCGACTTCGAGAATATGGTAGCTCGGCAGCGGCAGCGAATGTTTTTGCAAATATTCCTGCAACTGCGTCTTCGGGTCCTTGGGAATCGAGCGCGGGTCGAGCGCCGCCAGCGCCTCGGCGTACAGCCCGAGGATGACGCGCTGTGCCGGCGCCAGGCCGCCGTCGCGGAAGATGGCGCCGAACACGGCTTCGAGCGTGTCGGCGAGGATCGAGTCGCGGTCGAAGCCGCCGCTCTTGAGCTCGCCGCTGCCGAGTTCGAGGTAATCGCCCAGGGCCAGCCCGCGCGCCAGCTCGGCGAGCGTCTGCTGGCGCACCAGCGACGCGCGCAGCCGCGTGAGCTCGCCTTCGGTCAGCGCCGGATAGCGTTCGAACAGATCGGCGGAGACGACGAAGCTGAGGACGCTGTCGCCGAGAAACTCAAGGCGTTCGTAGTTGCGTTCGCTCTTGCTGCGGTGCGTCAGCGCGCGCTCGAGCAGGCCGGCGTCGGCGAAATCGTACTGCAGCCGGCGACACAGCTCGGCGGGCGGCCTATTCAACGGCCCGGACCTCACGGGCGTGCTCGAACTCGAGCAGCGCCGAGACATTGAACATAAGCGGGATGACGACCGGGTAGTTGAGGCGAATCACCTTGGTGCGGCCGCGCGTCTCCACGGCCAGGTACTTGCCGGCGTCGACGTTGTGGATGTTGTCGATGTCGAAACGCCGGCGCAGCGACTCGGTCATGGCCGCCTTGGACAGCGCGCCGACGTCGGACTGCTTGGCCAGGCTGTCGAGGGCGGACTTCACCTTGAAGTCGTCGAGGTACGGCGGAAACAGCTTGAAGCCGAGAAACAGGGTGAAGCCCAGCACCGCCAGCACGAACAACAGGCTCCACATCGTCATGCCCTTCTGGGTCTTGCGGTTGCGCATGCTTCGGTCCTCGATGGTGTCGGAAGGCGGTCAGTGGATGGTGCTGCCGATGCGGTGCCAGACGATCCGTTGCCAGAACCACTTGTCCGGGGTCGCGCCGTCCCAGCTGAACCAGATGAAAAAGGCCCGGCCCACCAGATTGTCGTCGGGGACGAAACCCCAGAAGCGGCTGTCGTTGCTCTGGTCGCGGTTGTCGCCCATGACGAAATAGCGGCCGGGCGGGACGGTGAACTCGTCGGCGCCGTGGTCCGGGCGGTCGCTCAGCAGGATGGCGTGGCGGGCGCCGGCCAGATTCTCGATCCGGCGAATAATCATCCCGCTGCCCTGCTCGGTGTAGACCAGGGCGTAGGGCTGCGCCTCCTCCTGCTGCATCGGCACGCCGTTGATGGTGAGCTGCTTATCCTTATATACAACATGATCTCCGGGAACGCCAACCACGCGCTTGATGTAGTTGATCGACGGGTCGCTGGGGAAGCGAAAAACCGCCACCTCGCCGCGCCGCGGCG
>CAKKQL010000150.1:3130-12238 GCA_919902095.1 Acidiferrobacterales bacterium | reverse complement strand
ACGGTACTGAATTGTTCGGTGATTCGACGCCTTTAAGCGGCGGGGGCAAGGCCGAGGACGGCTTCGCCGCACTCGCCGACCAGGACACGAACGGCGACGGCAGAGTAGATGCCAACGACGCCAACTTTAATAACCTGCGCGTCTGGCAGGACTTAAACCAGGACGGCATCTCTCAAAACGACGAACTCTTTACGCTAGCCGAAAAGGGCATCGCCGCCATCCACGTTGCCAAGACCGAGAACACCACCGTACTTTCCAACGGCAATCAGATCGCCGACCTCGGGCACTTCACCTACGCCGACGGCAGCGAAGGCACACTCGGCCAGGTCACCGGCGGCATTGCCGACATCGACCTCGCCGACAACCCCTTTTATCGCGAGTTCACCGACCGCCTCGACACGAGCGGCGTCGCGGGGCTACCCGACATGCAGGGCTCGGGGGCGGTGCGTGACCTTCGGGAAGCAAGCTCGCTCTCCGGCGCGCTCGCCAACACCGTCACGGCCTACGCCCAGGCAGATACCAAGGCCGGCCAACTCGCTCTGGCGGATCAGCTCATTGCCCAATGGGCGCAGACGAGCGGCGCCTCCACCAGCATCGACCTCGCCGCCGCCCAGAATTACGAGCTTGTCTATCTGATCCCCGGCCTCACGGCCGCCGACTTTGCGCCCGTGCTCTTCGGCGCGGGCGCCGGTGGCGGCTCAAACGGCATTACCCTTCCCGATCCACAAGAGACCCAGCGTCGCGAGGCCCTGAAGGCGCAACAGGCCTCGGTTACTTCCTTAATTGCACTGCTGGAAAAGTTCAACGGCCTCCCCTTCGTCAACATTGAACCCCAGGGTGTGCGCACGGGCGCGCAGCAGTTCCTTGTGGCTAATACTACTTCGGGCGGGAGCGCGGGCTACCTCTACACCGGCCCCCGGCAGGTCTTCGTGAACCTCTCCGGCACCCAGATCGATTTTCTGAACAAGTCGTACGCCGCCCTGCGGGAGTCCATCTACGACGGCCTGCTACTGCAAACACGGCTCAAACCCTATCTCAATGACATCGAGCTCGCCGTGGATGCCGGTGGCAATGTGATGCTCGACTTCACCGCCATCACCGCCGACTTCCAGGCGCGCTTCGATACCGCCCCCACCGAGGCCCTGCGCGATTTACTCGACATGCAGCATGTCGCCGGGACGAACCTCAACGGCGTCGGCTGGGACGGCTACGGCCAGTTGCGCGGTTGGCTGCCCGAGGTCGCAGCCGATCCCGCGCTGCAAGCCGTGCTCACCGAATACGGTTACCCGAGCCTCGTGACTAATGGTATAGGCACGAGCGCCAACGATATTGTCATGAGCACGGAGCCCGGCGCCACCTTAAACGGCGGTGCAGGAAACGATCTCGTGCTGGGCGGTGACGGCGACGATGTCCTGATCGGCGGCGTGGGCGACGACATCCTCTACGGCGGTGCGGGGAACGATACCTACGTCTTCAACGTCGGCGACGGCAAGGACACCGTCATCGAGGCCTTCGGCGAGAACGACGGCGTCGGCGGTACCGATACCCTTCTATTCGGATCGGACGTGCTGGTGGGCGACCTCGACATCTATATGGACGGCGACAAGCTCGTGTTCGCGCACGCCAACGGCAAGGACGTATTGTCCATCGCCAACTGGTTCGGCAGCACAGACAACGATGCGCATCGACTGGACAACATTCAGTTCGCCGACGGCTCCGTGCTCGATCTTACCCGTTTGCAGATTGGGACCGCCGACAACGATACCCTGACCGGCACCGAGGGTAGCGACATCCTCTCCGGCGGTGCCGGCGACGACACGCTGGACGGCTTGGCCGGGAACGATCTGCTGAATGGCGGCAGCGGCACCGACAGCATGGCGGGCGGTACGGGCGACGACGTGTACGTTGCGGACAACGCAGCCGATATCGTCACTGAACTGCCGGACGAGGGCGTGGACACGGTGCAGGCGCGTGTGAGTTATGCTCTCTCCGACAACGTCGAAAACCTCGTCCTGGCCGGGACGGCCTCGAACAACGGCACCGGCAACAGTCTGGATAACACAATCTCCGGCAACCGCGGCAACAACGCGCTGTACGGGTTGGACGGGAACGACACGCTCTATGGCGCCGCCGGCACCGACCTCCTGGACGGCGGTGCGGGCGACGATGTCATGGCGGGCGGCATCGGCGACGACACTTACGTCGTAGATAGCCTCGCCGACACCGTGACCGAACTGGCTGACCAGGGTACGGATACCGTGCAAACGGATCTCACCTACACCCTGGGCGCCAACCTTGAAAACCTCGCGCTCACCGGCACAGATGCCGTGGACGGTACCGGCAACGAACTAGACAACGTCATCACCGGCAACGGCGCCGACAACACGCTCGCCGGCTTGGCCGGTAACGACACGCTCGACGGTGGTATGGGCGCCGACACACTGCTCGGCGGCACGGGCGACGATACGTACATCGTCGACAACGCGGGCGACGCCGTGGTCGAGAACGCTGGCGAAGGTGTCGATACGGCCAAGTCTTCCATCGATTACACGCTGACCGATAACGTCGAGAACCTGACGCTCACCGGCACCGACAATACCGACGGCACGGGCAACATGCTCAATAACGTTCTCATCGGCAACGTCGGCGATAACATCCTCACCGGCCTCGAGGGCAGCGATCTCCTCGACGGCAGCTACGGCAGCGATACCCTGGTCGGTGGCACCGGCGACGATACCTACGTCGTGGACAACGTGTCCGACGCCGTGATCGAGAACGCGGACGAGGGGACGGACACCGTTCAGTCCTATATCTCCTACATGCTGGGAAGCAATCTGGAAAACCTGGCCCTCGTGGGCGGTTACAACGTCAATGCGACCGGCAATGCCTACGACAACGTCCTGATCGGCAACGGCGGCAACAACATTCTGGACGGGGGCCTGGGCGCCGATAGCATGGCCGGTGGTGGCGGCAACGATACCTATATCCTCGACAACATCGGCGACACGGTCACGGAGTACGCCGGGTATGGCGTGGATACCGTCATCAGCCCCTTCGACTACACCCTGGGTGCCAATGTCGACAACCTGACTCTCACCGGTACCGCGCTCAACGGCACCGGTAACGCGCTGGACAACGTGATCGTCGGCACGTCCGCGGACAACACGCTCACGGGCCTGGAAGGCAACGACACCCTCGACGGCGGAGCGGGCACCGATACTCTGATCGGCGGCACCGGCGACGACGGCTATGTGCTGGATACCCTGGCCGACACCGTCGTCGAGTTGGCGGACCAGGGTACGGACACGATCTATACAGACCTTACCTATACCCTCGGCGCGAATCTCGAGAATCTCACCCTGACCGGCACGGCGGTGGTCGACGGGACCGGCAACGAACTCGACAACGTCCTTACCGGCAACAGCGCCGCCAACGTTCTGATCGGCCTCGAAGGCAACGACACGCTGGATGGCGGCGCGGGCACCGACACCTTATTCGGAGGAACCGGCAACGACACCTATGTCGTCGACAACACTGGCGATGCGGTCATTGAAAATGCCGGTGAAGGCACCGACACAGCCAAGTCGAGCATTACCTACACACTGACCGACAACGTCGAAAATCTCACGCTTATCGGCACCGCTGCCATCGATGGCACCGGCAACGAACTGGACAACGTTCTCACCGGCAACAGCGCCGCCAACACCCTGGCCGGCCTGGAAGGCGACGACACGCTGGACGGTCGCGCCGGGGCCGATACCCTGATCGGCGGCGCGGGCAACGATACCTATGTCGTCGATAACACCGGCGACGTCGTAGCCGAAAGCATCGGCGAAGGCGTCGACGTCGTGCAAGCGAGCGTTTCCCACGCCCTCGCCGACAACGTCGAAAACCTGGTTCTGACCGGCACCGGCAACATCAACGGTACTGGCAACGAACTGGATAACACGATAACCGGCAACAGCGGCAACAATACTCTCGACGGCGGCGCGGGCGCCGACACAATGGCCGGCGGTGCGGGTAACGACACCTACGTGGTGGACGACGCGGGCGACGCCGTGATCGAAAACGCCGGCGATGGAACGGACACCGTCCAAGCGGGGATCGACTACACCCTGGGTGCGAATATCGAAATCCTGAAGCTGACCGGCAGCGCCAGCCTGGAAGGCACGGGCAACAGCCTGAACAACACTCTCATCGGCAACGACGCGGCGAACGTGCTGCACGGCATGGACGGCAACGACTTCCTGGCCGGCGAAGGCGGGGACGACACCCTGGACGGCGGCACCGGCGCGGACGCCATGGACGGCGGGGCGGGTGACGACACCTACATCGTCGACAACACCGGCGATGGGGTGAACGAGTCTGCCGGCAACGGCGTGGATACGATCCGGTCGTCCGTGTCCTATGCGTTGCCGGCCAACGTCGAGAACCTGGAGCTGACCGGCACGGCGGATATCGACGGCACCGGCAACGCCCTCGATAACACGATCACCGGCAACGGCGGCAACAACGTCATCGATGGGGCGGCGGGCACCGACACGATGGCAGGCGGTGCGGGCAACGACACCTACGTCGTCGACAACGCCGGCGACGCGGTGGTAGAGAATGCTGAAGAAGGTACGGACACGGTCCAGGCAAATCTCAGTTACACGCTCGGTGAGCACGTCGAAAACCTGGTTCTCACCGGCGCCTTCGACATCGACGGCACCGGCAACGCGCTTTCCAATTCGATCGCGGGCAACAGCGGCGCGAACATCCTTGACGGCGGGGCAGGCGCGGATTCGCTGGCGGGCGGCGCGGGCGATGATACGTATATCGTCGATGACAGTGCCGATGTTGCGACCGAGAACGTCGATGAAGGCACCGATCATGTCCTGTCGAGCGCCACGTACACGCTGGGCGCGAACATCGAGAACCTCACGCTCACCGGCAGCGCCGACATCGACGGCACCGGCAACGAGCTCGCCAACGTAATTACGTCCAACAGCGGTCTCAATACCCTCGCCGGCCTGGGCGGCGACGATACCTATATCGTGGACGGCACCGACGACATCGTCGTGGAAAACGCCGACGAAGGCGTTGACACCGTGCAGGCGTCGGCGACGTACGCGCTCTCCGCCAACGTCGAGAACCTGATTCTGACCGGCAGCGCCGACATCGACGGCACCGGCAATGCCTTGGCCAACGAGATCACCGGCAACGACGGCGCCAACGTCATTGACGGCGGCGCGGGCATCGATACGATGGCCGGCGGCGCCGGCAACGATACGTACATCGTTGATAACACCGGCGACGTGGTGATCGAGGCCGCCAACGAAGGCACCGACATCGTGTATTCGTCGGCAAGCTATACGTTATCGGCCAACGTCGAGAACCTGACCCTCACCGGCTCGGCGGATATCGATGCCACCGGCAACGCCCTCGACAACATCCTTGTCGGCAACACCGGCAATAACGGCCTGTTCGGCCTGGGCGGCAACGACAGCCTTACCGGAAACCAGGGCAATGACCTGTTGGACGGCGGTACCGGTGCCGACGGAATGGCCGGTAATGCCGGCGACGACACCTACGTGGTCGACAACGCCGGCGATGCAGTGACCGAAAACGCGGACGAAGGAAACGACACCGTCCAGGCAAACATCACGTACACGCTCGGCGAGAACGTCGAGAATCTGATTCTCACCGGCACTGGCAACATCAATGGCACCGGCAACGCGCTTTCCAATTCGATCGCGGGCAACAGCGGTGCCAACGTCGTTGACGGCGGCGCGGGCATCGATACGATGGCCGGCGGCACCGGCAACGATACCTACATCGTTGACGAGACCGCCGACGCGGTGGTGGAGGGTTTGAATGCCGGCACGGACACGGTGCTTGCGAGCGCGACCTACACATTGTCGGACAACGTCGAGAACCTCACCCTCACCGGCACCGCCGACATCAACGGCACCGGCAACACCTTGAACAACGTCATCGTCGGCAACGCCGGCGTGAACGTCATCGACGGAGGCGCGGGGGCGGATACGGTCAACGCCGGCGCGGGCGATGACATTATTACCGGGGGCGATGGCGACGACTCCCTATCAGGCGAAGCCGGCAATGATGCGATCACCGGCAACACCGGGAACGACACTCTCAATGGCGGCCTCGATGCCGACACCATGCTCGGCGGCACCGGCAACGACACCTACGTGGTCGACAACGCGGGTGACGTCGTCATCGAGAACACCGATGAAGGCACCGACCTCGTCCAGTCCTCCATCACCTACACCCTCACCGACAACGTCGAAAATCTCACCCTGACCGGCACCGCCGACATTAACGGCACCGGCAACGTGTTGGATAACGTCATTGTCGGCAACACCGGCAACAATATTCTTACCGGTCTCGAAGGTAACGATACCCTGAACGGTGGGGCGGGCGCCGATACCATGTTTGGTGGCGCCGGCAACGACACCTATATCGTCGATAACACCGGCGATGTAGTGACCGAATACCTTGACGAAGGCACCGATACGGTGCAGTCGAGCATCACTTACGCCCTGACCGACTATGTCGAGAACCTGGTGTTGACCGGTTCCGGCAACATCAGCGGCACCGGCAACACGCTTTCCAATTCGATCACCGGTAACAGCGGCAGTAACACGCTGGACGGTGGCACGGGCATCGACACGCTCGCCGGCGGCGCGGGCAACGATACCTACATCGTTGACGAGACCGCCGACGCGGTCGTGGAAGGGTTGAATGCCGGCACGGATACAGTGATTGCCAGCGCGACCTACACGCTCTCGGCCAACGTCGAAAACCTCACCCTGACCGGCGCCGCCGACATCAACGGCACCGGCAACACCCTGAATAACATCATCACCGGCAACAGCGGCGCGAACATCCTTGACGGCGGATCGGGTAACGACACGATCAACGCCGGGGCAGGCGACGACGTCATCGTTGGCGGCGACGGCGACGATTCGCTTTCAGGCGAAGCCGGCAACGACGTCATTAGCGGGAATGCCGGCAATGACATGCTCAACGGCGGCTTGGACGCCGATACTATGCAGGGCGGCGCCGGCAACGACACCTATGTCGTGGACAACGCGGGCGACGTCGTCATCGAGAACCTCAACGAAGGCGCCGATCACGTCCAGTCCTCCATCACCTACACCCTCACCGACAACGTCGAGAACCTGACGCTCACCGGTTCCGCCGATATCGATGGTACGGGTAACGAGCTCGATAACGTCGTCACCGGTAACAGCGGCAATAACGTCCTCACCAGTCTCGGCGGCAACGATTTCCTATTTGGAAATTCCGGTAACGATACACTGGTCGGCGGCGCTGGCAACGACCGCCTCGATGGTGGCACCGGTGCGGACAGCATGGCCGGCAACACTGGCAGCGACACCTACATCGTCGATAACGCCAGCGACCTCGTGACCGAGGGCCTCGATGAAGGCACTGATGACGTTCAATCCTCCGTTACCTACGCCCTGACCGACAACGTCGAAAACCTCACACTCACCGGCTCGGCCAACCTCAACGGCACTGGTAACGCGCTTAACAACATCATAATTGGCAACACCGGCAACAACGTCCTCGCCGGCCTCGGCGGCAACGACACCCTGGTCGGCAGCTACGGTGTCGACACCCTTGCCGGCGGCGAGGGTAACGACACCCTCTACGGCGGCGACGGCAACGACACCCTCGACGGCGGTCTCGATGCCGATACCATGGCGGGCCACGCCGGCGACGACACCTACGTCGTGGACAACGTGGGCGACGTCGTCACCGAGAACGTCAACGAAGGCACCGACACGGTCCAATCTTCTATCGCCTATACGCTCACCAACAACGTTGAAAACCTCAACCTGACCGGCACCGCCGACATCAACGGCACCGGCAACACCCTGAACAACGTCATCACCGGCAACAGCGGCGCGAACGTCCTCGACGGCGGGGCGGGTGACGACCAGATCTACGGCCTCGGCGGCAACGACACCCTCTACGGGTACGACGGCAACGACCTCCTCGACGGCGGTGCCGGCAACGACACCCTGATCGGCGGTTACGGCGTCGACGCCCTCTTCGGCGGCGAGGGCGATGACGTCCTCGATGGCGGCTACCAAAGCGACGCCCTCACCGGCGGCGCCGGCAACGACATCCTGGGCGGCGCCTACTGGGGCGAGGACTGGTGGAGCGACGCCAACACCTACCGCGGCGGGGCGGGCGACGACCTGCTGCGCGGCACGGGCCGGGGCGACACCTACTACTTCGGGCTGGGCGACGGCGCCGACACCATCAATGACCAGCAGTGGTACAGCGGCAACGACACCGTGGTCTTCGAAGCCGGCATCAACCCCGCCGACCTGGCGCTCACGCGCGTGGGCGACGACCTCGTGCTCGCCAACCAAAACGGCACCGACCGGCTCACCGTGCAGGGCTGGTACACCTACGGCACCTCGCGCTACCGCATTGAGCGCTTCGAGTTCGCGGACGGGACGGTCTGGAGCCCGGCCGACGCCAGCAACCGCGCCATCACCTACGGCACCGAGGGCGACGACGTCATCCACGGCATCGAGTTCAACGACCAGATCTACGGCCTCGGCGGCAACGACACCCTCTACGGGTACGACGGCAACGACCTCCTCGACGGCGGTGCCGGCAACGACACCCTGATCGGCGGTTACGGCGTCGACGCCCTCTTCGGCGGCGAGGGCGATGACACTTACGTTATCGACAACACCGGCGATGTCGTAATCGAAAATATGAACGAGGGTATCGATACCATCCAGACGAGCTTTACGTATACGCTCGGAGACAATTTCGAAAACCTCACGCTCACCGGGTCCGCCAGCATCAACGGCACCGGTAATGCCCTCAACAACATCATTACCGGCAACACGGGCACCAACAGGCTGTATGGCCTCGGCGGCAACGACACCTACGTGGTGGACAACGCCGGCGACCTCGTTACCGAAAACTTGAACGAAGGTACCGACGTTGTCCAGTCCTCCATTACCTACACCCTGACCGATAACGTCGAGAACCTCACACTCACCGGGTCCGCCAGCATCAACGGCACCGGTAATGCCCTCAACAACATCATTA
>CAKKQL010000150.1:0-3030 GCA_919902095.1 Acidiferrobacterales bacterium | reverse complement strand
CCGGCAACACCGGCGACAACGTCCTCTCCGGCCTCGCCGGCAACGATGCCCTCACCGGCAACGCCGGCAACGACACCCTGGACGGCGGTCTCGATGCCGACACGATGGCCGGCGGCGCCGGCAACGACACCTACATCGTCGACAACGCGGGCGACGTCGTCACTGAAAACGCCAACGAAGGCGCCGACACAGTACAGTCTTCTGTCATCTATACGCTCACCAATAATGTCGAAAACCTCACCCTGACCGGCACCGACAACATCAATGGCACCGGCAACACCCTGAATAACGTCATCGTCGGCAATAGCGGCGCGAACGTTATCGACGGCGGGGCGGGCAACGACACCCTCACCGGCGGTTCCGGTGACGATACCTACGTCTTTAACCTCGGTGACGGCGTCGACACCATCGATGACCTTACCTTGGCGGGCGAGGGCAACGCCCTTCAGTTCGGCACCGGCATCGACCCCACGGCCCTGACCTTAAGCTTCGACGGCGGCGTGTTGGTTCTGAACATGAGTGGCGGCGACCAGCTGCGCCTAACCAACTTCGATCCTAACGATGTCTACGGCGCCCACGCGGTCGAGACCTTCAGCTTCGCCGACGGCACGGTGCTGACATATTCTCAGCTCATCGATCGAGGCTTTGACCTCGTCGGCACCGCCGGCGACGACGTGATTACCGGCACCAACGGTGTGGACCGGATCGTCGGTGGGGATGGCAACGACGTCATTAATGGCGGCGGGGGGAACGACATCATTGACGGTGGCCTCGGTAACGATATCCTGATCGGCGGGGCGGGGGACGACACCTATTCCTACGCCCTCGGCGACGGCACCGACACGATCTCCGATACTGCCGGAACCGACGCCCTTGCTCTGAGCGGAGTGACCCTGCCAGACCTCAATACCTCGGTCAGCGGCAACGATCTCGTCTTGGAACTCCCCGACGGCAACACCATTACGATCCAGAACTGGTTACTGGATACCGGTCACCAGATCGAAACCATCACCCTCGATGGCACGAACTATGCCGGCAGCTTCATCGAGGCCTGGGGCCATGCCCCGATAGTGGCCGCCCCGATGCTGGATATCGCTACTGACGAAGACAGCCCCTTTAACCTCGATATCGGCACTTATTTCACCGATGCCGACCTGTCTCGGGGCGATGTCCTGACCTACCGCACCGCTTTGGGCGATGGTAGCGACCTTCCGAGCTGGCTCAGCTTCGACGCCGCCACCGGCGCTTTCAGCGGCATCCCCTTGCAGGCGGACGTGGGTAGCCTGGACATCCAGGTAACGGCGACAGATTCCGTGGGTCGTACTGCCTCGGAGGTCTTTACGCTCACGGTCAACAATGTCAACGATGTCCCCGTCGTCGCCAACAGTATCGTTGACCAAACCACCGACGAAGACAGTCCGTTCAGCTTCACCCTACCGGCAGAGACCTTCGCCGACGAAGACAGTGTCGTGGGGGACACCCTGGCCCTCACGGTCTCGCTCGCCGATGGCTCGGTATTGCCCACTTGGCTTAGCTTCGATGCTGCTACAGGAACATTCTCGGGCGCCCCTAACAACGGGGACGTGGGCAGTTACGAGATCCGCGTGACGGCTACCGATGTCGCCGGCACGAGCGCGGACGATGTCTTTACCCTTACCGTCAACAACACCAACGACACGCCTATCGTCGCCAACGCCATCGCCGACCAGTTCGCCGACGAAGACGGTATCTACTCGTTGAATCTGGCCGATGTCTTTGCCGATGACGATCTTATTCATGGGGATAGCTTGTCGTTTTCGGCGGCCCTTGCCGACGGCGACTTGCTGCCTACATGGCTTTCATTTGACGCGGCGACTGGGACGTTTACCGGCACCCCCGCCAACGGCGACGTCCGCAGCTACGACATCCACATTACCGCGACCGACGCTGCCGGCACCTCGGCCTCGGACGTGTTCACATTGACGGTCAATAACGTCAACGATATCCCGGTGATCGTCACCCCCATCGTGGACGTGGCTACGGACGAAGACCTGCCGTTTAGCCTGTCCGTGGCGGAGGCTTTCACCGACGATGACCTGATCCACGGCGACAGCCTGACCCTGGCAGCCACCTTGGCAGACGGTTCTGCCCTTCCTGGCTGGTTGGCCTTCGACGCGGATACCAGCACCTTCTCGGGAACCCCCAACAACTGGACTGTCGGGAATTACGAAATCCGTGTCACGGCCACCGATACCGCCGGTCTGTCGGTCTCGGACGTCTTCAGCCTCGCGGTCAACAACATTAACGATAACCCTATCTTGGCTAACGTCCTGAATGATCTCGCCACGGACGAAGACGCGCCATTCAGCTTCACCGTACCGACGAATACCTTCGATGACGACGACTTCATCCATGGCGACAGCCTGACGCTGTCGGCGTTGTTGGCGGACGGTTCGGTACTTCCCGACTGGCTTGTCTTCAACGCCGCCATCGGCACCTTCACCGGCACCCCCGACAACGGAGACGTAGGGAACTACGACCTCCGTATTACAGCGACCGACCTCGCCGGCACCAGCGTCTTTGACGACTTTGTCCTTGTTGTTCACAACACCAACGACGCCCCGATCCTGGCCAATGCCCTTGCCGACCAGCTGGCTACCGAAGGCACGGCCTTCCGCTACGCCCTGCCCGGCGACGCCTTCCGCGACGACGACGCCATCCACGGCGACACCCTGAGCTATACCGCGAATCTCGCGGACGGCACGGCCCTGCCTTCCTGGCTTACCTTCGATGCTGCTACTCAGACCTTCACCGGCACCGCCCCCGTGGACAGCAATCTCATCGGTACCGACGGGGACGACGTACTGGTGGACACCGACACCGGCATCAGCGGAACGTGGGATATCCGGGTCACCGCCACCGATACCTCCGGTGTCGGAGCGGACGACACGTTTACCTTGACCCTCCAGGGCGTTCCCGGCAACGACACCCTCCAGGGCGGGAAAGGCAACGATGTTTTAAACGGCGGGGGCGGGAACGACATTTATATCT
>CAKKQL010000149.1 GCA_919902095.1 Acidiferrobacterales bacterium | reverse complement strand
AGCTCATGAGCGAGATCAACGTCGTGCCGTACATCGACGTGATGCTGGTGCTGCTCGTGATTTTCATGATCACCGCGCCGCTGCTGTCGCAGGGCGTAAAGGTGGACCTGCCGCAGGCCGCCGCCAGGCCCGTGGACGTGCAGGACCGCGAGACGCTGGTGGTGACGGTGGACCGCGAGGGACGGTATTTTCTGGACGACAAGCGCCTGCTGCCCGACGAACTCGGCAGGAAAGTGGCGGCTATTCTCAGGTTGCGTCCCCAGACGCCGGTGCTGGTGCGCGGCGACCGGCGCGTGGATTACGGCGAGGTGGTAAAGGTCATGACGCTGCTGCAGGGCGCCGGCGCCGAAAGCGTGGGCCTGCTAACCGAACCTGAAGGGAAAAAGCGGTAGCGTGTGGCGGCGGAAGTCACGTCCGGTCCCCGGCGGCACCAAGGCCTTTGTCTATGCCCTGTTGGTGCATGTCACGCTGCTGGCGCTGCTCGGCATCAGCTTGCGGCTCTCGACGCCGCGTACCGAGCCGTCGCGCGTGGTACAGGCGGTGGTCGTGGCGGAGGCGCCGAAGCGGGTGGTGGAGCCGGAAACCGTGCGCGTGCAGGAGGCGCCGAAACCGAAGGCCGAGGCGGAAGCCGCGCGCCAGGCGGAGCTGAAGCAGCAGCAGGAAGCGGAGCGCCGGCGCCTGAAGGAGGCCGAGCGCAAGAAAAAATCCGCGGCGGCGGAAAAGAAAAAGGCCGCGGCCCTGGAGAAGAAACAGGCCGAGGAGCGTCGCAAGAAAAAGGCCGAGACCGCCCTCAGGCTGCAGGTGACCGCCGAGGAGCAGCAGCGCGCCGATGCCCGCGCTCTGGGCGAGGTTGAGCGCTACAAGGGGCTCATCCGCCAGAAGGTCAGCCGCAGCTGGAATATTCCTGCGGGTTACCGCAAGGGATCACAGTGTACGGTGCATGTAAGATTGGTGCCTGGCGGTGAAGTGCTCTCGGTGGTTATCGTAAAAAGCAGCGGCGACCCTATTTTTGATCGCTCCGTGGAGAATGCGGTATACAAGGCATCTCCGCTGCCGGTGCCGGATGACAAAAAACTTTTTGAGCAATTCCGTGATCTTGAATTCCCGTTTAACCCGGATATGGACAAGTAACGGCATGCAGCGGTGTGCGTTAAACGTCCTGGCAACGCTGGCGATTATTGTTTGGCCTGTTACCGCGTCTGCGCTGTTAACAATCGAAATTACCAAAGGCGTGGAGACCGGCGTCCCCATCGCCGTCGTGCCGTTCGGCTGGGATACGAAAAAGGGCGCGCTGCCGCACGACATCGCCGTCATCGTCGATGCCGACCTGTTGCGCAGCGGCCGCTTTCTGACGCTGCCGAAAAAAGATTTCCTGTCCGCCCCGCACCAGGATCGCGACGTGACGTTCAAGGACTGGCGCCTGCTCAAGGCCGAGGCGCTGGTCATCGGCAATATCGCGCCGGCGGCTGGGGGAAAATTCGAGGTGCAGTTCCGGCTCTACGACGTCTTCAAGGAGCGGCAGCTCGCGGGCTACAGCTACACCGTCGGCCCGGGGGCGTTGCGCGCGGTGGCGCACCAGATCGCCGATGTCATCTACGAAAAGCTCACCGGCGAGCCCGGCGCGTTCAATACCCGCATCGCCTACATCACGAAGGAAACGGCGCGCGCCGGCGGCGCGGCCTACAAGCTGCAAGTGGCCGATTCCGACGGGTTCAATCCGCTGACGGTGGCACAGACCACGGAACCGATGCTGTCGGCGGCCTGGTCGCCGGACGGCAGCCGGCTGGCCTACGTCTCGTTCGAGGACAAGCGTTCCAAGGTATACATGCAGAATATCGCAGATGGCCGGCGCGAACTCATTGCCGAACACCGTGGCATCAACAGCGCGCCGGCGTTCGCGCCCGATGGCCGGCGCCTGGCACTCACGCTGTCGCGCGACGGCAACCCGGAAATCTATGTGCTGGACCTTGCCACGCGCGCGCTGCGGCGCCTGACCGCCAATCCGGCGATCGACACCGAGCCGTCCTGGTCGCCGGACGGAAAATACCTGGTGTTCACCTCCGACCGCGCCGGCAAGCCGCAGATCTACCGCATGCCGGCCGAGGGCGGGGAGGCCGAGCGCCTGACCTTCGAAGGCGATTACAATGCCCGTGCCTCGTACTCGCCGGATGGTAAAATGCTGACACTGGTGAGCCGCCAGCAGGGCCTGTATCACATCGCCACGCTGCGCCTCGACACCCGGGCGCTGCAGGTCTTGACGGACACGGCGCTCGACGAGTCGCCGAGCTTCGCGCCCAACGGGCGTCTGATTCTGTACGCGACCGAGGTTCGTGGCCGCGGCTTGCTGGCCTCG
This sequence comes from Acidiferrobacterales bacterium, assembly GCA_919902095.1. The sequence goes on along the minus strand of CAKKQL010000149.1, from coordinate 7,400 downwards.
GTGTCGGCCGACGGGCGCGTGCGTCAGATCTACCGGCTTGACGAAGGCGACGTGCGCGAGCCGGCGTGGTCGCCTTACAATCGTGAACTACGCAACAAGGAGTGAGTCATGAGAAAAACCGGATGGTTCGCAGTCGTGCTGTTGGTGGCGGTCCTGGCGGGTTGCGCCGGCACCGGCAAAAAATCCGAGACCCCGCCGGTCGAGGACCTGAGCAGCGGCGCGGATACGCGCGGCGCCGGCGACAAGTCGGCGGCCGATGCCAAGGGGTTGGCCGCGGCGCGGCGTGCCGAACTGCTGGCGCAGACACGCGTGTACTTCGCGTTCGACAGCAGCACCATCGACGACGAGGCGCGCGCCGTCATCGAGGCGCATGCCGCCTATCTCGCCGCTAATCCGCAGATCAAGCTCACGCTCGAAGGCCATTGCGACGAGCGCGGCACGCGCGAATACAACCTCGCCCTCGGCGAGCGCCGCGCGCAGGCGGTGGAGAAGCTGATGCGTGTGCTCGGCGTCGCGGGCAACCGCGTTACCACCGTGTCCTTTGGCGAGGAAAAGCCGGTGGACGCCGACCACAACGAGTCCGCTTGGCGCAAGAACCGGCGCGCCGAGATCCTGTACAAAAGGTGATGTCCGTGCGCCTCCTCACGGCCGCCGCGGTCGCCGTGCTGTGCCTGACGGCGCTGCCGGTCGTGGCCGCGGACAAGGCCGACAGCCCGCCCGCGGATGCCGCGCGGCGCGAGGCGCTGGCTGACATGCTGCTACAGCTCGAACAGCAGCAGGCGGAGCTGCGCGATCTGCGCGGCAAGGTCGAGGTGCAGACGCACGAGATGGAGGCGCTCAAGGCGCGCCAGCGCGACCTCATCGCCGACATCGACCGGCGGCTGAGCGAGCTTGAGCGCCGCGGCACCGCGCCGGCCGAAGGCGCTGTGCGCGAGGGCGGGGTCGGCACCGCACCCGTCGCGGAGGCGGTGCCGGCCAATATCGCGCAGGAGCAGCAGGTATACGACGCCGCGTTCGCGCTGCTCAAGCAGGGCCAGTACGAGCGCGCCGGCAAGCGCTTCCGCGACTTCATCCGCGCGCACCCGAAGAGCCCGCTCGCGGACAACGCCCAGTACTGGATCGGCGAATCGGCCTATGTGGTGCGGAATTTCAAGCAGGCACTGGAGGAGTTCTCCAAGCTGCTGCGCGAGCACCCCGCGAGCCCCAAGGCGCCGGATGCCATGCTCAAGGTCGGCTACTGCTACTACGAGCTGGCCGACTGGGGCAAGGCGCGCGAGACGCTGAATCAGGCGTTGATGCGCTACCCCAACACGCCGGTGGCGCGCTCGGCCGAGCAGCGGCTGGCGAAGATGAAGAAGGAAGGGCGCTAGTTACGCTGCCGGGTTGGCGCGGCACGCAGGCGCCATACAGGTGTAAAATCCCGATGTATCGTGCGCGACGATTCGTTGCGCTTGCATGCGAGCTTTCGTGAAACCGGCCACCTCCTCCCAAACCCCAAACGCCAGCGCCGACGCCGAATTGGTCCCGGAACGGTTGCGCGTGACGGAAATCTTTTACTCGCTTCAGGGCGAGGCGCGCACGGTCGGGTTGCCGACGGTGTTCATCCGCCTCACCGGCTGCCCGCTGCGCTGCGGTTACTGCGATACCGAATACGCCTTCTACGGCGGACAGTGGATGGCGTTCGACGACATCCTCGCGCGCGTACGCGAACACCGGCCGCGCTATGTCACGGTCACCGGCGGCGAGCCGCTGGCGCAGAAACCTTGTCGCGATCTGCTCGCGAGGTTGTGCGAGGCCGGTTACGAGGTCTCGCTCGAAACCAGCGGCGCGCTCGACATCGCCGGCATCGACCCGCGCGTGAGCATCGTCATGGACCTGAAAGCGCCCGGCTCCGGCGAGGAAGCGAAGAATCTCTACGCCAATGTCGCGCACCTGAAGGCGAGTGATCAGGTGAAATTCGTCATCGGTGACCGCGCCGACTACGACTGGAGCCGCGCCAAGCTCGCCGAGTACCGGTTGGCCGACACCTGCGAGGTGCTGTTCTCGCCGGCCTTTGGCCAGATCGAGCCGAAACAGCTCGCCGAGTGGATTCTGGCAGACCGTCTGCCGGTGCGCATGCAGGTGCAGTTGCACAAACTGTTGTGGGGCGAGGAACGTGGGCACTGAACGCAAGGCGGTGGTGCTGCTGTCCGGCGGGCTGGATTCCGCAACCACGCTCGCGCTGGCGCGCGCCGACGGCTACGCTTGCTACGCGCTGACCTTCGATTACGGTCAGCGGCATCGGGTCGAGATCGAGGCCGCCGTACGCATCGCACAAAGCCTGGGCGTGGCCGATCACCGCGTGGTGCCGTTCGACCTTTCGTGGATGGGCGGCTCGGCGCTGACCGACCGCTCGATGGCGGTGCCGACGACGGCAAGCGCGGGCATTCCGGTCACTTACGTGCCGGCGCGCAACACCGTGTTTCTCGCCGTCGCCCTCGGCTGGGCCGAGGTGCTCGGCGCACAGGACATCTACATCGGCGTCAATGCCGTGGATTACTCCGGCTATCCCGACTGCCGCCCGGAATACATGCAGGCGTTCGAGCGCTTGGCGAACCTGGCGACGCGCGCGGGCGTGGAGGGCCGGCCGTTTCACCTCCACATGCCACTCATCCAAATGCGCAAGCGCGAGATCATTCAGGCCGGAACGAAGCTCGGCGTTGATTACGCACTGACCCTGTCGTGCTACGACCCGGACGCCGAGGGACGCGCCTGCGGGGTGTGCGACTCCTGCCGCCTGCGGGCGCAGGGTTTCGAGGCCGCCGGCATCCCCGACCCGACCCGCTACCGCCGCTGAAACGGCGCCATCGGCGTTCCCCGGCCGCGTTTCCGGTGGTGTGCCTGCCGGAATAAAACCGTTAAAATGGCGTCCATTCACAATTACCAATCCTTTAATAATTCCGTCAAATTTCAGGGTGCCTCGATCATGGAGTTCACTATCCACACGCAAATCCTCATGCTCGTGTTCGGCATCGCCGCCGTCATGGGCGCGGTCGCCAACAAGACCAATTTCTGCACCATGGGTGCGGTTTCCGACTGGGTGAACATGAGCGACACGGGCCGCATTCGGGCCTGGCTGCTGGCCATCGCCGTGGCACTGGCCGGGCTGCTGCTGCTGGAGGCGACCGGCATCGTGGCGCTGCCTTCCGACACCTTCCCGCCGTACCGCACGGCGAACTTCTCGTGGCTGCGCTACGTGCTCGGTGGCTTTCTGTTCGGCATCGGCATGACCTTGGGTTCGGGTTGCGGCAACAAGACCTTCGTGCGCATCGGCGGCGGCAATCTCAAGTCGCTGGTGCTGCTGGTGTTGTTCGCGGCGCCGGCCGCGTACCTGATGCTCTGGGGTTCAATCGGCGAGCAGGGTTTCTTCGACACCGTGTTCAACAGCTGGATCCAGCCGACCGCGATCAGCCTTCAGAACCACGGCATCCAGAGCCAGGAGCTCGGCGGTATCGTCGGTGGCATTCTCGGCATGCAGGACACCGCGGCGCTGCACCTGATTGTTGGCGCGCTGGCGGTGCTGGCGCTGCTCGCTTTCATCTTCAAATCCGGGGAGTTCCGGTCGAACTTCGACAATATCCTGGGTGGCGCGGTCATCGGTCTGGCGGTGGTTGCCGGCTGGTGGATCAGCGGCGGCTCGCTGGGCAAGGAGTGGCTCGATTGGGCGCAGCTTGAGCCCGAGGCGCCGAGTCGGGTCGCGGTGCAGTCCTATACCTTCATCAGCCCGATGGGCGACGCCGCGCGCTACGCGTTGCAGCCGAAGAACCTGCTGCTCGTCAACTTCGGCATCATGGCGCTCGTCGGCGTGATCGCCGGCTCGTTCCTGTATTCAATCCTGACGCGCAAGTTCCACATCGAATGGTTCGCGAACTTCAAGGATTTTCTGGCGCACGCCGCGGGTGGCGTACTCATGGGCACCGGCGGCGTGCTGTCCATGGGCTGCACCATCGGCCAGGGCGTCACCGGCGTCTCGACGCTGGCGCTCGGCTCGATTTTTACGCTCATCGCCATCGTCTTCGGCAGCGCCCTGACCATGAAGGTGCAGTACTACCTGCTGGACGAGAAGGGCTTCGTCTGTGCGCTGCATCACGGCCTGGCGGACATGAAACTGATGCCCAAACCCAAGGCCGCCTAGATACTCGCGAGTCGCTCTTGATGTAACAAGACAAGGCCCGCGAAAGCGGGTCTTGTTGTTTGTGAGGTGCGGTTCAAGGATAATCGCGCCTCTCGTTTTATCCCCGAATACGGGCCGTTAGCTCAGTCGGTAGAGCAGCTGGCTTTTAACCAGTTGGTCGCAGGTTCAAATCCTGCACGGCCCACCAGTTTTGCATTGCTGCCATCCTTGCACGCGTTCTACACTGTTATCGGAGCGCGCCGATGCCAAATTCCGAGTTGCCGACCGATTCCGCGAACCCGGCCGCGGCTGAACCCCGCCGGTTGTTCATTGCCCTGTGGCCGGATGCGGGTCTGCAGGGGAAACTGCATGCATTGGGCGGTGAACAGCTGGCCGGTAGCCGCGGCCGGCGTATTCCGCAGGAGAATCTGCATATCACGCTCGCGTTTCTGGGGATTGTTAGACCGGCGCAGCAGGCCTGTATGGAACGCGTGGCATCCACGATTCAAGCACCTGCGTTCACGCTGACGCTCGACCAGGCCGGATTCTGGCCGCGCAAGGGGATTTTGTGGGCGGGCGGCACAGCGCCGGAAGGCTTACTGGCATTAGTTCGCGAGCTGAATCAGAGACTCATAGCTTGCGATTTTGAGCCAGAGACACGCCCGTTTCAGGCCCACCTCACGCTCGCGCGCGACGTGCGCAGCCAGCGTCTGGACTGTGACCGCGCCATTACGCCGTTGGCGTGGAAGGTCAGCCAGTTCGCGCTGGTGGCTTCGCAGACGCTGCCGGAAGGCGCGCGTTACGAGGTACTGAAAACGTGGAGACTTGAGAATGGACAGGATTTACAGGATTAGGGCCTAATTGCTTAGGCTCGAATTTGTATTTGTTTTTTTTAATCCGGTGAATCCTGTCTACGCCCGCTTTTCTACCACCGCGCGTAGAGCTTGCCATGTTCGACCTTGGTCTCGAACTGCTTCAGCGGGCGGTTGCCCTTCTCCACACACTTCCCGGTCTTGATGTCGAACGCCCATTGGTGCTTGGGGCAGGTGAGCTTGAGCCCTTCGAGCGCGAGGTGCGGGATGTTGGTGGTCTGGTGCGGACAGCGGGAGTCGTAGACTTTGGTTTCGCCGCTGGCGTGGTAGATGAAGAGATTGCGCCCGTCGGCCGCGGCGTAGGTCACCTGGCCGTCGGCAATCTTGTCCGTCGGCAGGAGTTCGTGCCACGCGGCGGCGGCGTCAAGATACTCGGGACGGAATTCGGGAATGTCCATGGACAGCAGGATGTCCACCGCCCACACGATCTTGGTGAGCCCCAGCGCCGGGAAGGCGTGCAGGATGGCGTCCAGTATCTCGTTCGGCGTGCAGCCGGCCTCGCGTGCGCGGATGAGGTACTGGCGGAAACCGTTTTCGGTCTGGGTGGCGACCTTGGTGATAAGGGTAATGAGCGCGCGCGTCTTCGGGTCAAGGGACTTGCCGGTCTCCTTGAGAAACTTGAAATAGGCCGTCATCGCCTGCGGCCGGGCCTTGACCAGATATTCCAGCGCGTCGCTCATTACGCATTGCTCCGTTCGGGGTAAGAGGAAGAGCCCGGGATTCTATCCGCAACAAACGTCGGCCGCACCTGTGCCGATGTGTGTCCCGTAGTGCGGCCGGTGTGCGTCAAGCCCCGGATTTGTTTGTCAGCAACGCGTCGATCATCGGCGCCAAGATGACCTCCATGGCGAAGCCCATCTTGGCACCCGGCACGACCATGGTATTGCGGCGCGACATGAACGAGCTCGGGATCATGTTGAGCAGATAAGGGAAATCTATGGTCTTGGGATCGCGGAAGCGGATGACAATAAGGCTCTCGTCGGGCGTGGGGATGTCGCGCGCGATGAAGGGGTTGGAGGTATCCACCACCGACACGCGCTGGAAGTTGACGTGCGTGCGCGAGAACTGCGGCGTGATGTAACGCACGTAGTCCGGCATGCGCCGCAGGATGGTGTCCACCACCGCCTCGGTCGAGTAGCCGCGCTCGGCGGTGTCGCGGTGAATTTTCTGGATCCACTCGAGGTTGACAACCGGCACCACGCCCACGAGCAGGTCCACCCACTTGGCGACATCGGCCTTGTCGGTCACGACGCCGCCGTGCAGGCCTTCGTAGAACATGAGGTCGGTGCCGCCCGGAATGTCCTCCCAGGGCGTGAATTCGCCGGCCTTGAGGCCGGTGCCGAGACGCTCGTTGTGCTCGGCCGCTTCCTCGTCGCTGTGCAGGTAATAGCGCTTCTTGCCCTTGCCGGTTTCGCCGTAGGTCCTGAAGGTTTTCTCCAGCTCCTCGAACAGATTGGCCTCGGCGCCGAAGTGGCTGAAATTGCGGTTGCCGCCGGCCTCGGCCTTCATCATGGCCTCGCGCATCTCGGCGCGGTTGTAGCGGTGAAAGCTGTCGCCTTCGACGATCACCGGCGTGGTGTTCTCGCGGCGAAAGATGTGCTCAAAGGCGCGCTTGACGGTCGTGGTGCCGGCACCGGACGAGCCGGTAATGGCGATGATCGGGTGTTTTTTGGACATCTCTCCCCCTTTCGGACGATTTCGCAAAAGAAGCGGATTCTACCTCATGCGAATCCGCCCGTGCCACGTCTGCACCCCGTTTCCGGCGGCACGGCAGGCCAAAACAAAGGGCCTGGTGTTTGCCAGGCCCCGGAGTACAGCGTTTGTGCGGTCGGCGGGTCAGGTGGCCAGGCCGGGGTTGCCGGCCGCGCCCTTGAGCTTCGGTATGTAGGGGGCGCCGACACGTACGGTCTTCTTGCTGCGCAGATACTCGGACATGACGTCCCATATCTGTTGCTTGCCGTTCGGCTGCGCCTGGACGCTCGCCCAGCCGGCGACCTTGTAGGCCTTGTTGGCGTCAACCTTGCCGCCGCGCACTTCCATGTCCGAGACGCGCTTGCCGTGCGCCTGGCCGAGATCGAGCGTGTACGTGAGGCCGCCGACGCGCACCATGTCGCCGCCCTGCTGGTAGTACGGATCGGGGTTGTACAGGTTGTCGGCGATGTCCTCGAGGATTTCCTTGATCTGCGCGCCGGTGAGGTTGTTGAGCGTCGCGGCGCCGTAGGTGATGGCCGTCTGATCCATGACGTGTTCGAAGGTGATGGTGTCGCCCGGCAGCAGCGTCGAACCCCAGCGGAAACCCGGTGAGAACGCGATCTCGGCGTCCTGCACCTCGATCAGCGCGTCCACGATCATCTGGTCGATGGTGCCGTTGAAGT